>CAZUVG010000021.1:0-12990 GCA_964623765.1 uncultured Roseicyclus sp. | reverse complement strand
CGAGGTCCCCGATCAGGGTGTAGGTATCCGATCCCTTCGGCACGAGCGTCACCGCGCCGTATTGACCGCCGATAGCCAGGTTGCCGTCACGCGAGTTGATCGTGACACCGGAGGCGGCGGCGAACGTGACCGTGCCCGCGCCCGTCCGCTCGATCACCAGCGGCTCGGTGCCGGTCAGGCCCGCCGGGACCGTGATCGTCATCGCGGTCGCATGGTTCGCCTCGTGATACTGCGACCCCGCGAGGTCCGCGTCGGCGACACTGTAGTCGGCCGTCTTTTCGGTGACGGTGGTGTCGCTCCCCGATCCAGCCGTCCGCCATGCGGTCGATCCGAGTTCGGTGTCGATGGCCGACACGATTCCCGCACCGGTCATCGAGCCGCCCGAGGCGATCTCCTGCCACGCGGAGCCGTCGAAGCGCATCTCGGTCGAGGTGTCCTGCACGTAGACCGTCCACCCCTCGGCGGGCGTGATGTAAACCCACGCCTCCGAGCCGCTGGGGCCGTCGTAGAGCGCGATGTCGTTCGCGTTCGAGGCCGCGTCCGAGGGCACGATGTAGATGTCGCCCGCGCTCGGGCTGGCGGGCAGTTCGGTCGTCTGCGAGATCGCGCCCGCCTGGACCAGGACCGAGAGCCGCTGGAGGTTGGTATCCATGCCGGGCTTCCAGCCATCGGCTCCTTCGTCCCAGAATCCGGTCAGGCCGAGGCCGGGGAGAGTGCGTGCGGGCATCAGGTCGCTCCGTAGTTCAGGCCGTAGGCGAGGCCGTAGCCGCCTGCGGGGGATGCGGAAAGCGCGCCGCGCGGCGCGGTGAACACGGGGAGGAGGCGACCGGCCCTGCCGAAGCCCCTCCCGGCAAAGGTGCGGCGGACCCGGATCATGCCGGGGCCGCGTCCGAAGTCATCACGAGGAGGGTGGCGTTGCCGAACAGTGACCGGACGAACACCCGGTCGCCGGTTTCGAGGTGATCGAACGCAACCTCCTCGATCTCGCCGTTCTCCAGCTTCACGCCGACCCGGCTGCTGTTTGCCGGGGCCGAGGAGCCGACATAGACCACTACGGACCCGCGCGTCTGGAGTTGCAGGAAAGCCCGCGCGGTGCCCGACGCGACCTCGGTGAAACTGCCCTCCGTCACAGCCGTCTGGACCATCGTTGACATGCGAATCTCCTCTTTCAGCGAAAAATACACCAATCCGTTGACAAACGGAACAGCCGTCACCTCCCGTAGTCCAGCCCGTAGCCGTAGCCGTAGCCGAACCGCATGTCGAACCAGCGCCGCGCGCCCGGGCGCGAGCGCAGCCCGTCGCGCTCGGAGACGAACTCAAGGTAGCCGTAGGTCACGCCCTGGAAGTCGGCCTCGCTCATGGCGTAGCTGGTGCCGGTCAGCCCGGTGATCTCGCCCGCCAGAACGTCCGAGTCATCGAACACCCGGATCACGGTCGTCTGGCCGCTCTCGGGCGTGACGTTGCCCTCGGTCCACTTCATCGCCACCGTGTCCTCGGTCGCCCGGTGCCGGTTGGCCCAGGTGACGGTGATCGGGAAGGTCGGCCCGGGGCTGGTCCAGGCCGCGATGCCGAAGCCGTTGCCGTCGATCTGCACGTTGGCGGGACGGAAGGGCAGGTGAGGGCGCTCCGTCACGGTGTAGGTCAGGTCCGCGCCGTCCTCGTAGTTCAGCCGCCCGTCCACCGTCCGCGGCAGGAGCCGGTAGGTTATCTCCTCGCCGCCTGCGCGCTCGGTGGGGTCGATCTGCCCGGGCGGCTCCGGCAGGACCCAGAGCCGCGTCCCGGCGGACCACTCCGCGGGCACGGTGTCGTAGATGCCGCGCCAGAGCGTCCAGGTGTCGGCCGCGGCGTTGTAGGCCCCGAGCATCACGATCTCCTGGTTGGCCTCGCTGTCGCCGAGCAGCAGCAGATCGCCCTGTTCCGCGCCGGAGAGCGTGAGCGAGGCCACCGGGCTGCCGGGCAGCGTGGAGACCGCTTCCTCGGCGAGCGCGGCGTCGAGGAGGACCGACCGGGCGGGGTTCACGTTCGTCACGGCGTCGATGGTCTCCGACCCGTCGTTCCGCGTGACCGGGCCGTGGGCCTGGATGTCCACGGTCTGCCCGTCATCGTCCGATCCCAGGAGCATGACGCCGACTGCCGGGTAGTTGGAGTCCACCTCAGCCAGCGTGATGCCGCTCCGCAGGCCCATCGGCAGCGGCACGGCCATCGCCATCTCGGCCTCCAGCGGCTCCGGCGCGCGGCGCTCGGAATCCCACTCCGACCCCTGCACCTCGCCGTAGGTCGTGTGCTCCAGCGAGAACACGTCCTCGGCGATGGACATCTTGATGACCCGGGAGGTGGGCGAGCCGTAGTCCACCTTCATCACCCGGACGACCATCTCCTCGATGCCGTCCTCGGGCCAGGAGAAGCGAAGCACGTCGCCCGGCACCACGTCCCAGAACGAACGGTCGGCCTCGACCTCGGCGGAGTAGAGCGGATGCCCGGCCTCCACCACGTCGCGCTGCGCGACACGCTCGGCCAGCCACTTGTCCCGGATGCCCTGGTAGTTGCGCGTCTCGGAGATCACGCCGCCCTGGATGGCGATGTTCGCGAGGTTGTGGGCGACGACCGTCGCGTCCTCCTCGGTCTGGGGGTCCTTGTATTTCACGACGATCTCGTTGATCGTCTCGCCCCAGGCCCGCCGCTTGCGCTTCTTGGCGGTGCAGTTCGACGGGTCGAGCAGCCGGGCCGAGGCGGCGTCGTAGTCACCTCGCAGCGGCTTGAGCGTCCAGAGGCCGGTGCGCGGGTGGATGAACAGCATCGAGGAGGTGTGGTCCAGAACCTGCTGGATGAAGTCCTCGACGCTGCCCTGCCGAACCCAGGCGAAGGACAGGCCGAAGAACTCCCCGTGGAACAGTTCCGCGGCGGCGGTGAAGCTGGCCGTGTCGATCCGGGTGGGGTCCTCGCCCTTGCCCCACTCCTGGTTGACCATCGTCTCGTGGACGATGTGAGCGGGGTTGGCGTTGGGCAGCAGGCGCAGGCCCTCGTCGTCGGGATCGCAGTAATTGGCCTGCGCCTCGTTCCACTCGATCCAGGTGTCGCCCGGGTAGACCTTGACGCGCTGGCTGTCGGCCCCGATCCGAACCCAGCGCGTGCCCTCGGGCAGTTCGCTGCTGTAGGCCACCGAGGTCGATCCCGGCCAGGGTTCGGCGTCAACCTCGCCCTGCATTTGCACGCCGCCCAGGGCGTTGCCCTCCCCGTCGTAGGCCCCCAGCAGTGCCTGCCAGGTGTCGAACAGCCCCTCGTCGGTCGCGACGTAGGTCACGCGCACCCGGGCCTCGCCCGCGTCGATGGCCTCCACCGAGGCACCGAAGTCATCGACCACGTGGAAATCGCGCGCCAGCTGGCCCCTGCCGAAGCCCCCGTTGCCGAGCCACCAGCGGTCGTTCTGCGGCTCCTGCCCGGCCTGAACGGCCGTGTTCCCCCCGTTCCGCCAGATCGTCCACGGGAACGGGGCAGTCGAGTTCGTCGTCGTGTCGTGGAACTCCAGCGTCGGGTTGATGTCGATGACCGGGCCGCGGGCGGGGAAGCCGGTCGTGAACGTGACCCAGCTATTCTCCGCCGAGACCGGCGTGGCCTCCGGGCCGCTCACGCCCGTCACCGGGAAGATGCGCGCGTGGGTCGAGCCGAGCGTCCGGGGGATGCGTGTCACGCTCACCTTGGCGCTCGGCATGTAGGGGTTGTTCGTGCCCCAGCGCCAGCCCTCGCCGCCCTTGCCGCGCAGGAACAGGTGCGCGATCCCGCGGTAGGCGGGCATCGTGCCCGGGGTCCGCCCGACCTTCGAGGCGAGCGTGGACGAGGCCACCTGGTCGTCGGTGCCGGGGTAGAACTCCGCCGTGCCCTTGACGCCGCCCTCCTTGTCGTCGCCGCCGAACAGTTCGGGCTGGTCCACGGGGATGTTCACGCGGCTGTCGTAGTTGCCGCAGAGAACCGACTTGTCCTTGATCCACAGCTTGTTGAGGTGATCGACCGGGCCGTAGCAGATGCCGAAGTCGATGCTCCGCAGCCAGTCGGGGACCTTCGCGCCACCCTTCTTTTCACCCATTTCCGTTCTCCTCCCGCGCCCGCGCGATCTCGACCGCCCGGCGCACCAGTTCGTCGTCCACGCCCTCGACCTCGGCCGCGGGGATGCCCTCGCGGACGAGGCGACGGAAATCGAGACCGAGAACGGCGCAATGCCGCCGCACCCCCGAGAGACAGAACCCCGCGGCCCGAACGTCGCCTATGGTCACGCGCACACTCATTTGCTCTTGTTCGACTTCTTGGGCTTCCGCCAGGAGATCGCCTTGTCCCACATGCCCAGGATGTTCATGCCCTTGATCGTCATCGAGCCGAACACCACGGGGATCGGCCGCCCGGCCTCCGCGGTCGGGTCGTCCCAATCGCTGAGTTGGGGCGGCTCCGGCGCGGGCGGCTTCGGCATGAGCAGGTAGCCGATGACCTGGAGCGCGATGCCGACGAGAAGCTGTGTGAAGAAACCCATGCTGCCCTCACGTGTGGTTGTTCTTGCCGATGGGATTCTCGGTCGGAATCCACGGCTGCCCGCCGTAGTTCACCGCGTTCCCGTGCAGGTCGTCGCAGCCCTTGAGCGTGTGCGGACAACCGAGGATCACGTTCACGGCGTCCGCCACGTCGAGGTCGAAAGCGGGGCCGTTCAGGATGATCTCGCCGCCGGAGGTCACGCGCATGATCGTCCGCTGCTCGGGGCCGTCCATGCCCGTCCATTCCAGCAGTCCGCCCGAATAGGCCGCCGCGCCGATGTCCTCGTATTCGACCGGATCGGTGTCGGGGATCGGGACCTGCTTCTGCCAGGGGGTGTTGAGCGTCACCCGGTTGCCGGTGATCGCGGCGACCGTCGAGGTGGTCGTCGCGGCGGCCTTGTCGGCCTGGCAGCGCGGCCCGTAGAGGACGAGCGGGCACGGCCACTGGTAGTGCCGCCGCAGTCCGTTGCGCTTCATCGAGGCGCTGGCGGCCTCGCAGGTCAGTTGCGCCTCCGGCCCCTCGCGGGACGACTCCAGCACGCGGCCGAGCCAGATGACCGGGAAGTTCTCGCCGTCTGCCCACGCGGACGGATCGCCCGGGTTCGGGACGTGGCCCTGCCGGATCGTCACCGTCACCACCCGGCTCGGCGGGTAGACGCGGAACAGGTCGGCGATTGCCGAGTTCCGGGGGACCGTCAGGCGGACCTCGTTGGTGTCCATCTTGCCCGACGCCTTGATCTCCGCGCCCTTGATGGGCAACGGCACGTAGGTCACGCCGTCGTGGACCACTTCGCTCTCGCCATCGGTATAGGCGAGGAAGATCGGCGTCTCTCCGTCCGACTGGACCCCGTAGACGAAGTGGTAGAGCATGACGGGCTGGCCGCGGTCGCGGGAGGTCTCGTAGTCGTTGAACGCCATCAGGTCGCCTCCTGGATCAGGGACACGACCGAGAACTGCATCTCGGTGACACGGCCCGTAACTCGCTCGACCTCAAGCCGGTCGGTCGCGAACCGCCAGAGCGGCGACCACATGACGGTCGTCCCGGCCGTGATGGGCGCGTCCCAGGACTCGGACATGGTGAACTGCGTCGTGCCGCTGCCGAGCGAGACGCCGGTCACGCGGTTGATCTGGTAGCTGCCGTCCGGGTGCCGGGCGGCGACGGCGTTGAACACGCGGCTGCCGTTGTAGGCGTAGTAGGCGTCCTCCCCGGCGACCGTAAGCCCGGTCCCCGAGCCTGAGACGGCCCCGAGGTCCTGCTGCCAGGTCGGCATCCAGAACGCACCGCGTTTGCCCTTCATCCGCAGGAAGAAGGCCACGAGGCTGTCCGCCGCCGCCGCGTCGAACCCCGAGAACAGCATCCGCAACTCGATCCGGCTCTCGCCCGCCGGGTCGCTGACCGCGACAGTCCCGCGGCCCGCGTCCACCATCTCGCGCATCTGCTGGATCGAGATTCGCGGGCGGTCGCGCCAGTTGGGCCGGCGCAGAAAGACCTCGTATCCGGCATAGGTTTCGGGGGTCTCGGCGGGCGACGGGAAAGGGTCCGCCCCGGGGTCGGCCTCCCAGACCACCTTGCCGCGCCAGAGCGTGCCCGTCTCGCCGCGGAAGTTCACGTCGTCCTGGGCGCGCGCCGAGACGGCCAGCATGAGGGCCGACCCCGAGGGGAAGTTCCCCTCGATCGCGGCGGGCAGGGTGACGGTCGTTCCGCTGACCGACAGCACCTCCGCGGCCTCGACCTGTCCGTTGCCGGAAAGGACGAGGCGGCAGCCGGGGACCAGCCACCACGGCACCTCGGTCACGTCGAGCGAAACGGCCCCCGCCGTCGCGTCCGCCGTCAGGAACACCCGCCGCCACCCCAGCGGAACGTGGAAGGCCCGGTGCTGCTGCTCGGCGAGGTCGCCCAGGTAACGCTGAATCTCCTCTCGGATGACGTGGGTGTCGTGCTCCAGCGCATACCTCGGGTTCTCCCGGAGCGCCCAGCGATCCTCGGTGCCGTCGCGCGCCTCGAAGATTTCGGTCTTGAACTCGTAGGTCTCCTGCACGCTGCGCCGCCAGTTGGGCGTCAGCGGGGAGACACGACCGAAGCGGACGGGGACCTGCCTGCTCATTCCAGCGCCGCCTTCACGCTTTCCCGGTTGGCCCGGACGAAGTTGAGCATCGCGTCACCGTTCTGCGCGAGCGCGGCGTCGAGGAAGCCGGGCGCGTCGAACGCATTGATGATCGTCGGCCCCTGCGCGCCGCCGAAGTTCCGGCGATGGCGCGGGTCGTTCTCGGTCAGCACCTCCTCGCCTTCTTCGAGAACGGCGGCGACCTCGTTGGGACGCAGACCCACCATGCCGCCGGAGTGATACCGAACGGCGTTGGCGAAAACCGCCGGGTTCACGGTGCGCGTGGAGGTCGGGGTGTGGCCGACGATACCGCCCGAGTGGAACAGCCCGTTGACCATGCCCGCAATGCCACCGCCCACGCCGCCGTTCGGACCCTGGCCTCCTTGCAGCGCGTTCAGGATCGCCTGCCGGATGATGAGCGTGCCGATCTCGATCAGCATCTCGCCGATGGCGCGCAGGAACTCCTCCTTGAACGCCGTCCAGGCGTCCTCGCCCTCGGCCACCCGGCGGACGAAGTTCGAGATCGCCCCGGTCAGCTTGTTGGCGATCATGTTGTTCATCTGCTCGCCGGTCGTGACCGTGACCTGGCCCGTCCGTTGCAGTTCGGCCTGGGTCTGCCGGAGGGCCTGCTGCGCCTGCGCCGCGCCGGGGCCGCCGAGGGCTTCCCAGAACTGGATCGCGCGCTGGATCGCGGCGTCGAGTTCCGAGTTGACGGTCGCGAGTTCGGCTTGAAGGGCGGCGACCTGCTCGGTGTTGCCCTGGTTCTGCTGGAACGCGATCTCCTCCTGGAGAAAGGCCCGGCGTTCTTGCAGCCGCGTGACCTCGGCCTCAAGCTGCCGGCCGCGCTCCATCTCGGCGTTGCGTTCCGTCTCCGTCCCGCGCTGGGACTCGGCGGCGGCGGTCGAGGCATGGCGCAGGCGCACCGTCTCGGCGATGATCTCGCGCTCCTGGTCGGTGAGTTCGATGCCGAGTTCCGCGGCTCTCTGCTCGGCCTCCCGGAGCGCCAGAGCCGTCTCCCGGGTCAGGACATCCTGGTTCTGGAGTTCGGCGCGAAACTCGGCGTCCTCCAGTTCGGCTTGAAGGCCCTCGCGGTATTCGCCGTGTGCCTCGGCGCGCTCCCGCTCGAACTGGACGCCCTCCTCCGCGGCCTGGCGCAGCGTGAGGTTCCACTGCGCCGCCCCCGGGCCGCGGTCAGACGGCGTGCCGTCGTCGTCTGACCATGTGGTGACGCCGGAGCGGCGTGGCGTCCTCGGGCCGCCCGCGCCGGTGTCAACGTGAAACGCGCTACCTCTCATGTAGTTCGGGCCGGCCCCGAATCCCAGCGCGCCCATGCGGGCGGCCATCGCGAAGATTTCCTGCGTCTCCGGGTCGTCCCAACTCAACTGCGACCCGTCGGGGCGTCGGACGGCGAAGTCCACGGCGTTGCCCGCGTAGTGTTGCGAACTGGTTCTCCCGTTCGCCCGGAGGCCGGAAGTAAACACGATCTCGCCTTCGGGGCCGATGACGGCCTCGACAGAGCGACGAACGATGTCCTCGATGTCCGCGTTGGCGGGGGTGTATCCGCCGCCGCGCGTCACGGGGATCGAAGCGGACTCAGGCACGCCGTCGAACCCGCGCCCGATGACGCCACGCCGCTGCGCAGCCTCGGCGTTGATTTCCTGGATGGCCTGGTCTCGAAGCTGTTGCGCTTCCTGAACCAGGTCCGCCCTGATCTGCTCGCTGAACTCGCCCGCGGGGAGCGCCATGATCTCCTGCACGCGCTCCTGGTATTCCGCCTCGACCCGGGCGATGTCCTGCCCCAGGCGCACGGCGTCCCGCATCGAGGGGACGAGCGCGCGCAGGCTGTCCATGCCTTCGGTGACGCGCCCCAGCGCGGCGGCGAAATTGTCGAGCGATCCGACCTCGGCGTCCATCGAATCTCCGAGTTCTCCGACCGCGACCGCGCCCTCGATCAGCGCCCTCTCGGCCTCGGTCGCCGTGCGCTCCATCACGGCCAGCAGCGCCTCGAACTCCTCGAGTCTGCCTTCGGCCTCCTGCGTCTTGCGCGCCTGCTCGATGAGGCTCGCCGAGAACTCGTCGAAGGCCGGGTTGTTCATCCTGTCCGCGAGCGCGGTCAGGGCGTCGTCAAGTTCGTTGATGTCCCCGGTCGCGGGGTCGAAGGTCGAGAGGATGCGTTCGAGTTCCTGCCCGTTCTCGATGCCGATGTCGAAGTTCAGGCCCTCGAACTCGAACTGCGTGAAGTCGAACGTCCCGACCTCGGTCATAAAGGCTTCCAGCAGGCCCCCGGACAGTTCCTGCGCCGTCTCCCGCGCCCGGATCACCGCGGCGCGGACTTCGCTCTCGGTCAGCCCCTCGGCGTCGTTGCGCAGACGCTCCATCCAGTCCGCGCCCGCCTGGTTCGCCTCGTTGTAGGCGGCGCGCACCGTGTCGATGATCCGCTGGTGCTCGATCAGGGAACGGTTGGTGGTCTCGACCTCGGTCGCGGTCGCAGCGAACCCGTCCACCGCGGCGAAGGAGACGGCGGCCAGCGCGACGAAGCCGACCGGCCCGAGAAGCAGGCCCATCAGCCCGCGCAGCGCGACCGTCAGGGCCACGGCGGCCCGGCCGAGGGCGACGAACCCACCCGCGGCGGTCGTCGTCCCGGCCAGGACCGCCCGGCCCGCGGCAGGCACGGCGAGCATGGCGGCACTCGTGCTGACGAGCGCCGCCGGGACGGCCGCCATCGAGGAAACGAAGGCCCCGAACCCGACCGCCCAGCCCTGGATCAGTTGCGCCAGCTTGAAGGCGACGAGCGCCTTGATCGCCAGTGCGATCTTGTCCAGGTTCTCGAAGATTCCCGGCAGGGTTTCGAGGAACCGGCCCGCCGCCGCGCCCATCCGCGCGAAGAAGTCGATGCCTTCCTCCGACGACAGGAACTCGTTCAGCGCGTCCAGCAGGCTCTCCAGCCCGTCGATCAGGCCGCCCTGTCCCGCGGTCAGGCGGCGGTTGAACAGGTTGTTCTGGAGCCGCCCGATCTGCGCGTTGACCGTCTCCAGGGAGGCTTCAAGCTGGCCGCCGAAGGTCTCGTCCAGACCCTGCGCGAGCGCCAGAAGGCCCTCCTCCGCACCGATGTTCCCCTGTTCGACGGCACGGTAGAACTCGTCCAGTTCATCCTCGGCGTAGCCGAGCGACCGGGCGAGGATGCCGACCGCGCCGGGCAGGTTGTCGCCAAGCTGCTGGCGCAGTTCCTCCATCTGGACCGTGCCCTTGCCCGCGATCTGGGTCAGGGCGGTGAACACGCGGCCGACGCGCTGCTGGTCGAGGCCGAGCACACGGCTGGCCTCGCTGACCGAGACGAAGATGTCGCGCACCTGGGCGAGTTCCAGCCCGGCGGCCTGACCCGAGATCAGGAAGGAGGAGTAGGTCGTGGACAGAGTCTCGAAGGAGAAGCCCAGCCGGTCGGCCTCGGTGCGCAGGAACCCGAGTTCCCGGGCCGCCAGTTCCACGTTGCCGCCGACCGCGGCCTCCATCCGGTTGACGGCGGCCTCCATCGCCTGGAAGGACTGCACCACCGCGCGGCCTTGCTCGAACACGCCGTAGAAGCCGACGAAGCCCGCTGTCAGCGACAGGACCTCGCCGCGCATCCGCTGCATGAGCGACAGTGCCCGGCGGGAGTCGCCGTAGAAGGCGGCCAGCGCCCGGCGCGCACCGATGACCTCGCCCTCCATCCAGCGCGCCGAGGTGCCGGCCTGCCGTGCGGCCCCGGCGAACTGCTGCGCCCCCTGCGCGGCCTGCCGGTAGGCGGACACGCTCTGACGCAGGCCCTGCGCGAGGCTGCGCAGGGGCGAGGCGGCCCGGCGGAAGGAGGCCGACAGGCGCTGCTGCTCGTCGGCCGTCACCCGGGCGGCACGGGCCTTCTGCTCGGCGGCGGCGGCGGCCTGCCGGTATTCGTTCGCGATCCGGCGCATGTCGCCCGAACCCGCGCTCGTGGCGGCGTCCTGGCGCTGCTTGAGATCGCGCAGGGCGGACTCGTAGACCCCGGCGGCGTTGGAGACGCGCCGGTAGGTGTCGCTCATCTCGTCCAGCTTGGCCTGCGACCGATCCAGGTTCTTCTCCGCGGCCCGGCTCTCCTTGGAGAGGTCGCGGATCGCCTGCTCGGTCGCCTTGATCCGGGCCGTGTCCTGCTGGGAGCGCGGGCCGATGGCCTCGTTCATCCCGCGCAGCGCCGTCCGGGCCTTCTCAAGCTGCGCGGCCAGCGCGACGTAAGCCTGCCGGTTCGACTGGACCTCGGCCTGCTGCTCGCGCAGGCGCGCGCCCATCCGGTCCACGGCATCGCCGACCTGCTTGAAGGCGTCCCGGGCCTTGAGCGCGTCCCCGGATTCGAGCGCCTTGGCGAGGGCGCGGATGTCCTGCTCGCTGCCCGAAACCGCGTTGGACATCAGTTCGGCCCCACGGGCAACCTTCTGCTGGATGCCCGTGAGTTCTTCGAGTGCCCCGTTCAGGTTCTGGAAGGCTTGGGACGCGGTGTCCCTGGCCCGGATGATGAGATCGACAGTGCGTTCAGCCATCCTTCCCGCCTCCGGCCAGGTCCTTGAGCCGCTTCTGCAACTTCGACCCCGCCTTCTTCGACAGGATCGAAGCGATCACCAGTTGGGTGAGGCTTGCGTTCGAGGCTAGCTCTTGATTCACGCGCTCTCGCACCAGCTTCACTTCCATCCAGACCATCGGCACGGGGTAGAGCCGGGCCGCTGGGTGGCCGTGGTCCATCAGAAGCGATACCTGCCTCCGAAGGCCCACGACCCAATCGTCTAGCGAGAGCGGTCGGCCCCCAGCCCGGCCAGGCTGGAAGTCAGCTTGTTGACCGTCTCGATCAGCTTTCCCATGCCGCCCTCCGCTTCGAGGGTCAGCCGGATCACGGCCTCGACCGCCGCGACCTGCACGCCGAGCGGAAACCGCCGAACGTGCGGCGCGTCGTCGGGCGCGTCGGCAGCCCGGGCGATCACGTCCGCGATCATCCCCGGCGCGGCCTGGAGCGCGTCGAGGACGACGCTTCGCATGTCCCCGAGGCCGAAGTCGGCCTCGGGGAGGGCGGCGTCCGCCGCCGTCTGCGCCGCCTCGCCGACATACTTGTCGAACAGGGCGGCAGCCGTGTCGTAGTGCGTCCGAAGGAGAACGGTGATGTCCTCCAGCGAAAGCCCCCGAACGACGAAGGATTCGCCGTTCGGGAGGTCGATCTGCTCGGTCGCCGGGCTGTAGCTGGGCAGGCCCATGCGTTGCTCCTCCTTGGGTCAGATCAGGTGATGTTGTAGGGGCGGCCGTTGGCGTAGATGCGCTCCAGATTGCCCCGCCGCAGGATTTCGAGGTTGAACCCGAACTGCTGCCAGTCGTCACCTTTCAGGTTATACTCACCGTTCGGACGCAGGGCGACCTTGGGCATGTAGAAGTTGGTGTTCACGCCGACGCCGTTGTAGGCGACGAAACGCATCGCGCCGTAGATGATGTCGGTTCCCGACACCACGAGGTCGTAGGAGTGGGCACCCACGTCGTAGGTGATGTCGAGGTCGGAGCCATCGGCGATGTCCCCGCCTTCCACGATCTCGACGCGCCCGAGGTCGGCGTGCACCACGTAGTCGGTGTCGGCCACGTAGGTCGTGCCGCCGCCGCCCGAGTCCTCCACGGTGACGTTCGAGACGTTCTGGAGGCCCGCCGGGTTGGCCGCGGACATGCCGAGTTGCACGAAGCCGCCCTGGGCGACGTTCGTGAAGGTGTCGCTCTCGGCGGTGAGGGCCGAGATCGCCTTCGTCTCGCTCGCGCCGAAGAAGAACATCGCGATGTTGTCGAGGTCGATGTTGTCGGTGACGACCGTCCCGCCCATGTCGATCTGCATCGTGACCGACAGGTCCTTCACGCGAAGGCCCTCCTCGGCGGAGTAGTGATCGAGTTCTTCCGTCTCGACGTTCAGGCCGAACGAGGGGGTGTTGCCGAGATACCGTTCGATGCCAATCGGCGTGTCGGAGTTCGGCTGGAAGCGGTCGAAGTAGATTTTGCCCCGACCGAGAACGTGGTTCTGAGCCATTGCCTTGCCTTTCCGTTGCGTTCTCACCTTTCAGGTGAATGTGATCGCAGAGGTGGTGCCCATCGGGGCAGTAGACCCAGCAGGTAGATTCACCTACTAGGTATAGTATTCACCTTACAGGTGAAACCCAAATCACGCAAGACGCACCTCTGCGAACTCCAGCGTGACCGGGAGCCAGAAGAAGGCGTAGTCGGAGACCACGCCATCGGGACTGCGCACGATGCCCTGCCCAAGGTTCATCAGCACGGTGGAGCCGAACCCGAGGACGTTGTAGCCGTCCTCCCGCGACCGCTCCCAGACCAGCCGCTTCTGA
>CAZUVG010000020.1:11621-16016 GCA_964623765.1 uncultured Roseicyclus sp. | reverse complement strand
GGGACCGCCGCTTCCCTCATGCGCGGATTTTTTCTTGGCGATGAGCGATTTCGGGGCTGATCTCGATCTGCTGGGCGATCCGGTGCCGGACGGGTTCGGGCGACGCGGGCGCCCGCCGCACGTTCCGACGCCGGACAAGCGGACGAAAGTCCTGCTGTGCCTGGCGCAAGGGTGGCCGAACGGGCGGATCGCGCGGGCGCTGGGGATCACCGAGCCGACGCTGCGCAAGCATTATTTTCGAGAGCTGAAGGTCCGCGACGAGGCGCGGGACCGGCTGGAAGCGACGCGGCTGCACCGGCTGTGGAGCATGGGCCGGGAGGGCAACGTCGCGGCCTTGAAGGAGTTCGGGCGGATCATGGAACGGCAGGACGCGGACGAGGCGCGCCGCCGGTTCGACGAGGAGACCGAGGCGGGCGTGGTGGCCGAGACGGCCCGGCGCAAGCTCGGCAAGAAGGAGGCTGCCCAGCTCGAGGCCCAGTCCGCCGGACACGGGACCGACTGGGGCAGCGACCTCCTGGGGCCTGACGAGTGTCCGACCCAGCACTGACCGACGACGCCGCGTCCTGGCGGACGGCGGTGCCGGACTGGGAGCAGCGGATCCTCGACGGCCGGCCGCTGGTGCCCGACCTGCCGCTGTTCGAGGACGAGGCGGCGAGGGCCGTCCGGATCTTCGATCGGCTGCGGTTGCCGGACGTGATCGGCACGCCGACGATGGCGGAGGCTGCGGGCGACTGGTTCCGCGCGATCGTGTCGGCGTTGTTCGGCAGCTACGACGTCGCGACCCACCGGCGCATGATCCGCGAGCTGTTTCTTCTGGTGCCGAAGAAGAACGGCAAGTCGTCCTATGCGGCGACGGTGATGATCGTCGCGATGCTGATGAACCGGCGCCCCGAGGCGGAATACCTCCTCGTCGCGCCGACCAAGCAGATCGCGGATATCGCGTTCAACCAGGCGGCGGGGATCGTGCGGTGCGATGCCGAGCTGTCGAAGGTGTTCTCCACCCACGCCCACGTCCGCACGATCCGGGCGCGGGCAGCGGGGCGGCGGCCGGCGTCCAGTCTGCAGATCAAGGCGGCGGATACGGACGTTATCACGGGGTCCAAGTCTACCGGGATCCTGGTGGACGAGACGCACGAGTTCGCGCGGAAGTCGAACGCATCGGCGGTGTTCACCGAGATCCGGGGCGCTCTCGCGGCGCGGCCGGACGGGTTCATGCTGCAGATCACGACCCAGTCGAAGACGCCGCCGGCGGGTGTGTTCAAGGCCGAGCTCGCGACCGCCCGCGACGTCCGGGACGGCAAGCTGGATCTCCCCCGCCTGGCGGTGCTGTACGAGCTGCCTTCGGCGCTCGCCAAGGACGGTGGATGGAAGCGGCGGGAGACGTGGCCGCTGGTCAACCCGAACCTCGGACGGTCGGTGGACGAGGCGTTTCTGGAACAGTCCCTTCTGACGGCCGAGCGCGGCGGGCCGGAGGACCTCGCCCTGCTGGCGAGCCAGCATTTCAACGTCGAGATCGGGCTCGCGCTTCGGTCCGACGCCTGGGCCGGGGCGAGCTACTGGGAGGCGGCCGGCGAGCCGAGGCTGTCGCTCGAGGCGCTGATGGACCGCTCGGACGTGGCCGTCGTGGGCGTCGACGGCGGCGGCCTCGACGACCTGTTCGGGCTCGCCGTCATCGGGCGTGACAGGCGGACCCGCGAGTGGCTGGCGTGGCATCACGCCTGGGCGCACGTGGACGTCTTCGAGCGCCGCAAGGAGGTGGCCGAGACGCTGCGCGACTTCGTGGATGACGGCGACCTCACGGTCTGCAAAGAGCCGACGCAGGACGTGCGCGAAGTGGCGGACCGGATCGAGCGCCTGTTCGACGAGGGCTTGTTGCCCGCCAAGTACGGCGTCGGTGTGGACCCGGCCGGGATTACGGCGCTGGTCGACGAGCTCGCCGAGCGGGGCATCGAGGCCGACACCAACGGCGGCCCGGTCTGCGCCGTGCCGCAGGGCTACCGCCTCAACGGCGCGGTGCTGGGGCTGGAACGCAAGCTGGCCGACGGCACGTTCCGCCACGCCGGGTCCCGGCTGATGGCCTGGTGCGTGGGCAACGCGAAGGTGGAGCTGCGGGGCAACGCCGTCCTCGTCACCAAGCAGGCGAGCGGCAAGGCGAAGATCGACCCGCTGGTGGCGACATTCAACGCGGTCGTTCTCATGTCCCGCAATCCGGAGGCTGGCGGCGCGGTGACGATTCCGGATGATTACAGGGTGGTCGCGTGAGCCTGATCGGACGTCTTCTCGGGTCGTCGGTGCCGGAGCCGCCGGTCGGGCGCGATCCCCTCGACGACTTCTGGTACACGCCGGCGAGCCGGGTGTCGGCGGCGGGTATCGCGGTGGACGTGCGCTCCGCCCTGCGCGTGCCCGTGGTCTACGACTGCCTCACCGTGCTGTCGCAGACGATCGCCGCGCTGCCCTGGGCGGTCTTCGAGCGGGGGCGCGGCGGGGACAAGACGCGCGCGGACGGGCATCCGCTCGTGGCGCTGCTGCGACGGCCTACCGACGAGGTGACGTCGCACGAGTTTTTCGCGCAGCTGGTCTGGGATCTCGCATCGGCGGGCAACTTCTTCGCCGTGATCGTCGACCCGGGTGGCGGGTTCGGGCGCAGCCTGCAGCGGCTCGAGCCGAGCAAGGTGAGGGTCGAGCGGCTGGAAGACGGCTCGCGGCGCTGGGAGGTGACCGACGAGGCCGGGCGCCGGCGGTACGTGGAGGGGGAGGTCTGGCACGTGCGCGTTCCGCCGCTGGTGGACGGCCTTGTCGGCACCGGCCGCGTGGACGTGGGCCGGGAAGCGATCGGCGCGCTTCTCGCCGTGCAGGAGTACGGCGCGCGCTACTTCCGGAACGACGCCACGCCGCCGGTCGTCATCAAGCACCCGGCGCACTTCCGGGACGCGGCGAGCCGGGAAAACTTCCTGCGCGCCATCGGCGAATGGTTCGGGCTGAAGCGCAACAAGCCGGCCGTGCTCGAGTACGGGATGGAAATTCAGCGGCTCGGCGCGACCAACGAGGAAAGCCAGTTTCTGGAAACGCGCAAGGAGCTCCAGAACGAGGTGGCCCGGCTCTGGCGGATGCCGCCGCACAAGGTGGGCATCATGGACCGCGCGACCTTCTCGAACATCGAGGAGCAGGCGCTGGAGTTCGTGACCGACACGCTGGGGCCGTGGCTGGACCTCGTCGAGAAGTCGGTGAACCACTGGCTCATGCGTGACCGGGACGCCGGCCGGTACTTCTTCGAGTTCAACGTCGACGGGTTGCTTCGGGGGAACATCGAGGCGCGCTACGCCGCCTTCGCGACTGCGCGCCAGTGGGGCTGGCTGTCCGTCAACGAGATCCGCAAGCTGGAGAACCTCAACCCGATCGGACGGCGCGGGGACCAGTATCTGCAGCCGCTCAACATGGTGCCGGCCGGCGACACCGGGGACCCGGACGGTCCGCCTGCCGGCGCCGACCGTCGGGCGGTTCTGGGCCCGCGCGGCGAGGTGATGTCACGGCTGGTTGCCGGTGAATGGAGGGACGGGCATGTCGCATGAGATCGCGCGGGTCCTCGCGTTCGCCGCATCGCGGCCGTGGGCGATCGAGCCGACCGTCGGCTCGACGCTGTGGCAGGCGCTCCTCGAGCGCGCCGAGCGGGGCCCGCGGGCGGAACCCTACGCGGACCCGCCGATCGGCGAGCCGTCGCCCCCGGAGCGGCGGGGCTCCGTCGCCGTGCTGCGGCTCGCCGGGTCGATCGTGCCGCGGGCCTCCGCGGTCCGGGACGTCTCGTCGGCGTTCACGTCCCTGGAGCGGTTTCGTGCCGCGTTTCGCTCCGCGGCGGAGGACCGCAAGGTGACGGCGATCGTGCTGGACGTGGACAGCCCCGGCGGCACGATCGACCTTGTGCCGGAGACGGCGGCCCTGGTGCGCGGCGCGCGTCGGGAGGGCCGGCCGATCGTGGCGGTCGCCAACACCATGATGGCTTCCGCGGCCTACTGGATCGCCTCGCAGGCCGACCGGGTGGTGGCCTCGCCGTCCGCGGTCGTCGGGTCGATCGGGGTGCGGGCGATGCACACCGACTACAGCCGCCGGCTGGAACGGCTCGGCGTGACGGTCACCCATATCGCCGCCGGTCCCCGGAAGGTCGAGGGCGATCCGTATCGTCCGCTCGACGCGGAGGCGCTGGCGGCGATCCAGGGCGAGGTGGACGATGCCTACGCCGCGTTCGTGGCCGACGTCGCGGCGGCCCGGGGGGTCGACACGGCCGTCGTCCGCGCCGACCCGGAAAAGGCCGACCGGCACATGGGCGGCGGGCGGAGCTACCGTGCGGAGCGGGCCGTCCGCCTCGGCATGATCGACGCCGTCGACACCTTCGACAACGTG
>CAZUVG010000020.1:0-11521 GCA_964623765.1 uncultured Roseicyclus sp. | reverse complement strand
GAGGACCGGCACCGCCACGCGGGCGAGCGGTGGTCGGGGACGTTCGCCCGCTTTCGGCAACGGAGACGGAGCCATGAACCTCAAGGACTTGAAGGCACGGCTCGAGGAGCTGAAGGCGGACGCCTCGGCGATCCTCGATCACGCGGATGCGGAGGGCCGGAGCGAGCTCACCGCCGAGGAAGGCGAGCGGGTCGACGCGATCCGCGCGGAGATCGACGAGACGAAGCAGCAGATCGCGCGGGCGGAGCGGCTCGCCGACCTGCGCCGGGAGATGCGGCCGCGCGTGTCGCGCCCGGCCGGCGATGCCGTGTCGGACGAGCCGAACCCGGCGACGACCGGCGGTTTCCGCAGCCTCGCCGAGTTCGCCCACGCGGTGCGGTCGTTCGCCGTCAACGGCGACCAGGACCGGCGCCTGTTCGCCGCGCCGTCCAACGTCCACCAGGGGGACGGCGGCTCGGGCGAGGGCTTTCTCATCCCGGCGGAGTACCGGGAGCAGATCTACAACGCGATCACCGAGGTGGACGACTTCCTGTCGCGGTTCGACCTGACGCCGACGGCGGCGCGGTCCGTGGAGATGCTGCGGGACGAGACCACGCCCTGGGGCGCGGCGGGCATCCAGTCGTACTGGCGGGCCGAGGGCAGCCAGATGACGCCGTCGAAGATGGCGACGAAGGCGGCTCGCCTGGAGATCAACGACCTGTACGCGCTGGCGGCGGTCACCGAGGAGACCCTCGCGGACGCGCCCCGGATGGAAGCGCAGCTGACGCTCAAGGCCGCCCAGGCGATCGCGTGGAAGGTCGGCGAGGCGGTGGTCCGCGGCAACGGCGTGGGCCAGCCGCTGGGGTTCCTGACCGCGCCCGCCAAGATCGCGGTCGCCAAGGAGGCCGGGCAGGCGGACGACTCCATCGTCGCCGCCAACGTCAACAAGATGTACGCCCGCCTCCACATGATCCCGGGCGACCAGCCGTTCTGGATGGCGAACCGGGACACCTTCCCGCAGCTGCAGGCCCTCGCCTTCGGGACGGACACGCCGCTGTTCTACCCGCCCGCCGGCATCACGACGGCCCCGAACGGCACGCTGCTCGGCTATCCGATCGTCTACACCGAACACGCGGCGACCCTGGGTGACGAAGGCGATCTCGTGCTCGTGTCCCCGGCCGGCTACCAGGCGTTCGTTCGGGGCGCGGCCACGCCGACGTTCTCGTCTTCGATGCATCTGTGGTTCGACTACGCGACGCAGGCTTTCCGCTGGACGTTCCGGATGGGCGGCCAGCCGATACTGTCGGCTCCGGTGACGCCGGCGCGCGGATCCGCGACGAAGAGCCATTTCGTGGCGCTGGCCGCGCGCACCTCGTAAGCCGCCGACTTCGCCGCGGCCGGCCTGAGCCGGCCGCGGCCTGGACCATCCCCCATCACGGAGCAATCAGATGTCCCTGGCGAACACGCTCGGGTCGGACCGCGTCGCCGTCGTCGGCGCGATCGACCCCGACGCCCTCACGGCGAACACCTACGAGACCGGCTGGATCGACATGGCCGACTTCCCGCGGCTGATGGCCATCGTCCTCACCGGCACGCTGGGCACCAGCGCGACCGTCGACGCCAAGTTCGAGCAGGCCACCGACGGGTCCGGCACCGGGGCGAAGGACGTCGCCGGCAAGGCGATCGCGCAGCTGACGGAGGCCGGCACGGACCAGAGCGACATGCAGGCGATCATCAACCTGCACCAGTCCGAGCTGGATCTCGAAAACAGCTTCACCCATGCGCGGCTGTCGCTGACCATCGGCACGGCCACGTCGGATGCGGGCGCCGTGGTGCTCGGCCTCGACGCGCGCTACGCCCCGGCCAGCGACAACGACGCGGCGAGCGTCGACGAGATCGTCGCGTAACGGGCGCGCCGCCGTGATCTCCGAACCCGAGGTCCTCGTCGCGCCGGCCGTCGAGCCGGTCTCGCTCACGGAGCTGAAGGCCCACGTGCGCGAGTCGTCCAGCGACGAGGACCAGCTGCTCGAGCGCCTGATCCAGGTGGCCCGGGAGCGGGTCGAGGACTTCACGCGGCTCGCCCTCATCGAGCGGACCGTGCGCTTCACCTACCCCGGCTTCGGGCGGGGTCTGCCGGTCCCGGCCTGGCCGGTGCAGTCGGTGAGCGCGGTACGGTACACCGCGACGGACGGGACCGACACGCTCCTCGACGCCGCGCGCTACACGGTGGTGAGCGCGCGGCCGCGGGTGATCGTCCCGGCCTACGGTGACGCCTGGCCCGCCGCGCTGCCCCACTGGAACGCGGTTCGGGTCGAGGTCGTCACCGGGTTCGGTGGTGCGCCGGCGGACGTGCCGGCCGAGCTGCGCCAGGCGATCCTGATGATCGCGGGCACGCTGTTCCAGCACCGCGAGACGGCGATCGTCGGCAGCACCGTCGCCGAGTTGAAGGGCGTGGAGGCCGCCGAGGCGATGATGATGCCGTTCGTGTTCTGGTCGGTGTCGCAGTGAGCGCCGGCCGGCTGCGCGAGCGCGTGCGCCTCGAGCGGCGCACGACGGCACCCGATGGGTACGGGAATACGACAGCCGCGTGGGCCGAGATCGTCACCGTGTGGGGCGAGATCAAGCCGCTGAGGCACGGCGAGACCGTGCTTGCCGCGCGGCTGCAGGGAACCGGGGTCGTCGAGATCCTGATCCGGTGGTCGACCGATGTCGCGGACCTTTCGGCCGACGACCGGGCCGTCGATGCCCGTGCAGGCACGGTCTACAACATCCGCGCCGTGGAGAACCGGGACATGCGCAAGCGGTTCCTGACGCTGACGGCAGAGCGGGGGGTGGCGAGCTGATGGTTGCGAAGCTCGAAATTAGAACCGCCGAAGTTCGCAAAAGGTTCTTAAAGATATCGAGAAACGTTCAAAAAGCAGTCAATCCGGCAGTCATAAAATCAGCAAACGAGCTCGCAGCCCTACAGCGCACTATCGCCCCTGTTGATAGCGGCGCGCTACGAGATAGCATAAAAGTCACGGGCCCGGGCGAAAGGACGCCGGAGGACCTTCACCCTGACGGAAGTCAGGTCGTACCGGATGCAGCCGCGGTCGTCAGTGCAGGTGATGAAAAAGCGTATTACGCCCACATGGTAGAATACGGAACGGCGCGCACTCAGGGGCGGAATGCAAGGCCTTTTTTCTGGCCGGCCTACCGTCTTTTGAAGAAGCGCATGACGCGCCGCATCAAGTCCGCGATCACCAAGGCCATCAAGGCCGAGAAGGGTCTCTGACACCAGCCCATGTCCGACCCGGCCGAGGTCGCCCTCCAGAAGGCGCTGTTCGACCTCTGGGTGGCCGACGCGGGCGTCCACGCCCTCGTCGCCGACCGTATCCACGACCGTCCGCCGCCCGATCCGACATTCCCGTACGTGTCGTTCGGGCCGGTGCAGGCGATTGACCGCGAGGAGTGCGCGGCCTCGGTGGAGGTCGCCGTCCAGGTCGACGCTTGGTCCCGGGCGGTCGGCTCGGTCGAGGCCAAGCGGATCGCCGCCGCCCTGCGCGACGCGGTCCGCGCCGCCAACGCCGACGGCACCCTCACGCTGCCGGGCTGGCATCTCCCCATTATCCGGTTTCGCGACACCCGCACCCTGCGCGACCCCGACGGCCTGACCACGCACGCCGTCGTCACCCTCGAGTGTCACCTCGACCCGAACGGAGCTTGACCGATGGCCCCTCCCACGACGATTTCCTGGCACCTCCTCAAGATCGAGCTGGGCGACGGCCAGGCGCCCACGGAAGGCTTCGCCGCGCCGTGCGCTTTGCGCACCAAGGGCGTGCAGATGACCGCGCAGACCTCCGAGGTCTACGTGATCGACTGCACCAACCCCGAGAACGCCTCCTGGGCTGTCCGCAACACCATCGGCCAGTCGGTCACGATCACCGGCAGCGGCACGCTGGACATGGCCGACCTGCAGACGTGGCGTGAGTTCTTCACCGACGCGGTGTCGAAGAACGTGCGTATCAACTTCGACGTGGCGGCGGGCAGCAACGGCGGGTACTACACCGGCCCGTTTCTGCTGACCAACCTCACGTTCAACGGCTCGCGCGACGACGAAGGCGGCCTTGTGACCGTCGAGGTCGAGATGCAGTCGGCGGGCGTCCTCACCTGGACCGACGCGACCTGATGACCGGAACCTGGGACGCGGCGATCGACCTCGACTGGGGCGGCGAGAGGCGCCGCTTCCGGCTCGGGATCGGCGAGCTCGTCGCCCTGCAGGACCGCGTCGCCGCCGGCCCGGTGGAGATCCTCAACCGCCTGCGCGACCAGACGTGGCGGGTGGCGGATCTCAAGGAGACCATCCGCCTCGGCCTCGAGGGCGGGGGCCTCGCCCCCGGCGAGGCGGCTGCCCTGGTGCGGCGCTACGTGGAGGGGCGGCCGCTCATGGAGTCGGTGCCGGTGGCGATGGTCGTGCTGGCGTCGGCGCTGTTCACGCCCGACGACCTGCCGGGAAAAGCGGCGGGCGGCGAGGAGGGCGCGACGACGGCCGCCTCCCCGTCGCCCGGATCTACGGAAACGCCGTCGTGATGGGCCTCGCCCCGTCCGCCGTCGACCGCCTGTCCCTCGCCCAGTACCTCGCCGCCTGCGAGGGCTGGCGCCTCGCCCACGGCGGCGAGGAAAAGCCCGAGGCGCCGTCGGCCGAGGAATACCATCGCATCGTCGGGAGACGCGCCTGATGGCAGTCGACCAGGAGCGCCTGCAGGTCCTCGTCGAGGGCCGCATCCGCGACTTCGAGAAGTCGATGGAGCGCGTCGACCGGCGGATCGCCAAGATGGAGAAGAGCACGAAAGGTGCCATGGGCGGCGTGGAGCGCGCCTCCTCGCGCGCCGCCCGGAAGATGGAGCAGGACTTCCGCAAGGCCAATCAGGGTGTCGTGGGCCAGTTCCGCCAGCTAGGGCCCGCGCTGTCGCGGGCTATGGCGTTCACCGGCGTCGGCGCGGGTGTGCTCGGGGGCGCCGGCATCGTCGAGGGCGCGCGGCGGGCGATCGGCAACATTCGGGACCTCGCGTCGGAAGCCGAGCGCGCCGGCGTGGCGTTTGAGAAGTTCCAGGAGCTTCGGTTCGTCGCGCGGCGCGAGAACATTGGGCTGGATGCGCTGGTCGACGGGCTGAAGGAGCTGCAGCTTCGCGCGGACGAGTTCGTCCAGAATGGCTCGGGTCCGGGGGCCGAGGCGTTTCGGCGGCTCGGCTTCAGCGCCGAGTCGCTCGCTCAGGCTCTGCGCGAGCCGGATCAGCTCTTTCTCGACATCATCGAGCGGACTCGGGAGGTGGAGTCTGAAGCGGCGCGCCTGCGTATCTTCGACGAGATTTTCGGCGGCACCGGTGGCGAGCGGCTCGTGTCGCTTCTGACCAGGTCGCGAGAGGATCTTGAGGCGATGCGCCGGGAAGCGCGCCGGACCGGGCAGGTGCTGTCGCAGGACGTCGCCGATGACGCGGAGGTCCTGGCCCGGAAGTTCGACGACCTCGCTACGACGCTGGAGACGCGGTTCCAGGGCGCCGTCGTCGCCGTCGCCGAGGCGATCGGCCTGATCGGGGCGCGAACCGAAGAAGAGATCGCGGCGGCGCAAAAGCGGCTCGACAACCTGAAGGCCGATCCGGTCTGGCAGCAGGTTTTCCGCCTCGAGGATCTGGCGGGGCGCGCCGGTGTCACCGGGCTGGCCGGCACGCGTGACGAGACGCCGGACGAGGCGATTCCGGAGGAAGAGCGCATTCGCCGGCTGCGCGAGCTGGTGGACCGCCTGACGCGTCAGATCGAGCGGGCCGACGAGATGATCGCCCTCGCCGAAGCGGATGGTGCCGCCGATCGGGTGCGCCAGCTCCGGGACTACGCCGCCGAACTCGTCGAGAAGCTCGCCGCCGCGCGGCGTGAGCTGGCCGGCTTTCAAGGCGCCGGCGGCGCTCCGCCGGGCATCGGCCCGACGGGGACGCCGACTCCCGGCGGAAGAGGAGCCGGTGCGGCTGCCGCGGGCGTTGTCCCGGGCGTGGGCGGGCCGGGCATCGGCGGACTGGAAGACGACTTCGAGGCGGCGCTCCGGGGCTTCATCAAGGCGGCCGAGGAGGCGGGGCACGAGATCACCGTCAACTCGGCCTTCCGGTCCGTGGAGCGCCAGCGCGAGCTGTGGGAGCGGGCCGTGCGCCGGTACGGCTCGCCCGAGGCGGCGCGGAAATGGGTCGCGCCGCCCGGGCGGTCCATGCACAACATCGGGCAGGCGGCGGACCTCGGCTATTCGTCCGACGCCGCGCGTGCGTGGGCCCATGCCAATGCCGGCCGGTTCGGTATGAACTTCCGCATGGCCCATGAGCCATGGCACATCGAGCCGATCGGCGGCCGCCCACCGCCGCCGGTGCCGCAGCCGCCCGACCGCCGCAAGGTGGTGGACGAGGAGACGGCGGCGCTGCGCGAGAACACGGTCGCACAGGAGGCGAACCGAACGGCCCGGCAAGCCGCCACGGCCGGCGGCAAAGCCTACGCCGCACAGATGCAGGTCCTCAACGACCTGCACGCGCGCGGCGTGCTCAGCTTGGCGGAGTACAACGAGGCGGTGGCGGCGCTTTCGGCGTCGTCGGCGGCCGTGGTCCCGGCGACGCGGGAGATGGGCGGCGCGATGGAGGACCTGCAAAGCGCCGCGGCGTCGGTCGGGCAGGCGATTCTCGGGACCCTCATGAGTTTGGTGGAAGGATCGGAGAACGCCGAAGAGGCGCTGAAGCGCCTCGCCATGCAGATGGCCCAGATGGTGCTCAACGCCGCGCTGTTCGGACAGGGCCCGCTCGGCAAGCTGTTCGGCGGCGGTCTCCTGTCCGCGGCCTTCGGCGGCGGCGGCGGCGGCGGCGTCGCGGCCGCCTCGGCCGTGCCGGCGGTGTGGGCGGCCTCGGGCGGGTACGTGTCCGGGCCGGGAACGTCGACGTCGGACTCCATCCCGGCGCGGCTGTCGTCTGGCGAGTACGTGGTGAACGCCGCGGCGACGCGCCGCCACCGCGGCCTCCTCGAGGCGATCAACGCCGGCGGAACCGCCCCCGGCTTTGCGCGCGGCGGCCTCGTCGGGTCCGTGCCGCGGATGCCCGGCATCCCGAAGCTCGAGGTGCGCGGCGGCGAGGCGCAGGCCCGCGTCGTCGTCAACGACCAGCGGCGCGCCGGCAGCCCCGACATCGAGCAGCACCGGCAGACCGGAACCGACGGCATGGAAGAGATCATGCTGACCATCAAGGACCAGCTCGCCCAGGACATCGCCCGCGGCGACACGTTTTCCAGCACGCTGGAAGAGCGGTACGGCCTCGCCCGGCGGACGCGCTGATGGCGGGCGCCTGGCTCGACGCCGGCCTGCCGCTGAGGCCGGTCACCGCCGGCTACACGGAGGCGCCGGAGGATTACCGGGTCCGCTTCCAGCCGGAGAGCGGGCCGGACGTGGTGCGCCCGGCGTCCACCGCGCGCCGCACGCGGCTCACCTGCACCTTCCGGGTCACGACCCGGCAGCTCCACGTGTTCCGCGCCTTCTACCGCGCCCAGCAATTCGCCGAGTTCCTGATGCCCGATCCCACCTGGCTGCCGGAGACCGGGAACCCGGACGAGATCCGCGCCCGCTTCGAGTCCACCTACCAGGTGGCCCCGGTCTCGCCCCGCCTGTTCGACGTGCGCGTGGAGCTCCTGCTGTGGCGGTGAGACCGAAGAACCTGTCGCCCTTCCCGGCGGCCGAGCGGCACGACCCGCAGATGACGCTGCAGCCGCAGCCGCCGCTGCCCCACTGCCCGTCCTTCGAGTGGACGATCTTCGACTCCCTCGAAAGCGTCCTCAACGTCCAGGTGATCGACGAAAAGACCGGGCGCAACGTGGACCTCACCGGCTGGGGAATGGCGCTCACCATCCGCCGCCGGATCGACGAGACGGCGGTGATCGACATCGACGAGAGCGTGGCCGGCATCTCGCTCGTCGGCACCGGCGTGTTCCGGATCGCTCTGCAGCCCGTGGTGCACACGGGGCAGCTGTCGGTCGGCGCCTACCCGACGCTGCGCCCCGCCGAGTACGAGGTGTTCATCTACGACGTGGAGCTCACGCCGGACGACTGGCCGCTCGACACCACGCCGCGGCCGTTCATCGGCTTCGGCGGACAGATCAGGGCGATGCGCGATGCCCGTCCGTGATGCCTTGGGCGAGGCGGTCGCGCCCCACCACGCCGCGCTCGACGGCCACCCGCTGTCGCGTCGCCTGATGGACGGGCGGTTCACGCCGCAGCTGTGGGCGGCCTACCGCTCGGCGTGGCTGGAGGTGCTTCGGCCGCTCGACGCCTTGCGGCCGGACCTCGCGGGCGCGCGCCGCTCGCCCGTCCTCGCCGCGGAGTTTGCCCACGTCGACCGCCCGCGTCCGGTCACGAGCGCGAAGCTGTACGGCGGCGTCATCGCCCTCGGGCTGACCTGCCCGGAGGCGCACCTGTGGGTGGCCTACGCCGGCCTCGCCTTCGGCGGCGCGATGCAGATGGAGCGGGTGCCGCCGCCCCACGGTCTCCTGGACTTCGGCGCGGAACGGCCCCGCCTGCTGCACGCCGTCCGCGCGTTGCGGGCGATGGGCGACGCGCCCGCCTTTCGCGAGGGCGCGGTGGCCGCCTTCCGCACCTGGTGCCACGTCTTCGACGAGCTGGAGGCGCTTCGATGAACCATCGCCTCGACCTCGCAAGCGCCCGCGCGCTCACCCTCCTCGACACGGAGGGCGCCGTCCATCGCGACACGCGCTGGCCGTGGGAGAACGTGCTCGTCGAGGGTCCCCGCGTCGGCCGCGCCCACCTGGAGCGGTACGCCCACGGCAAGCTCACCGTCTGGCACGTCGCGGTGATGCCGCCGCCCGGCTCGTCCCGGCCGATCTTCGGCGCGGACGTGGTCGCCACCGAGCAGATGGCGAGCCTCATGGCGTGGGACTGGTCGCCGACGACGGCTTCCAGTCCCGTCCCGGCGGCGCTGCCGCCCCGGTGCGGGTCGTGGCGCCCGCTGCCCGTGTGGGCGGAACCGATCATGAGCCGCCATGCGGTGTCCATCCGGCCCGACACCGTCTCGGACCTCGACACCTTCATCGACTTCGCGATCGTGTCCCTGCGGGACTATCTGGCGACGCCCCTCGGCGAGGGGGACCCGCTGCCGGCGATCCGCCGCTACGCGCTGGCCCAGCGCCGCAACAAGTCGCTGATCGGGGCGCTGCGCCGTCACCTCGGGGCCGTCGAGGCGGACCGCTTCGTGCGCGAGGTGCTGTGGCCGGTGCCCGAAACCCTCTGGCCCGCGGCGGCGGAGGCGGCGGAATGACCGCCCGGGGCGACATCCTCCACATCAACGCGATGCGCTTCCTGCGCCACCTCTCCGTGGTGGTGGACGTGGGTGGCGAGCACACCATCGAGAAGCGCGTCGTCGACCTCGAGGACTGGGGCGTGCGGCTCGTCATCCGGTCCGACGAGGACGACAGCGTGCTGCTGGACTACCAGCTCTCGCCGGGCACCGACCACACCCTCGCGGACGCTGACAGGAACGGCGAGATCGCGTCGTTCGTGCTCGACGTCGACGCGGCGGACGTGACCTTCGCCTTTGCCGCGCCGGTGCTGGAACGGACCATCCCGGTCCGCCACCTGCCCTTCATCCTCTACCTGCACGACGGGACCGAGGAGGGCGAGTTCGCCCGCGGCCACTTCATCGTGCGCGCCAAGGTGACCCCATGAGCCAGGGCTTTCCCATCGTCAACGCGGTCGGCCAGCGCCCGACCATCTACCTGCACCTCGGCCACTACTTCACCGGCGGCGACGAGTCGGGCGAGCTGGAGCTGTTCGTCGACAAGATCGGGTCCGACGACAACGACGGCCGCTCCCGGATGCGCCCGCTCCGCACCGTGGCGAAGGCCATGGAGATCGCGGGCAACACCATCGGAACCACGCCGGCCTGGGCGAGCAACGTCATCCGCGGCGCCTACGTGGAGCTCGGGCCGGCCCCGCGGGAGCAGGCCCACGTCGTCGACAACTCGGGCGGCGGGCTCGTCGTGCCGGCGAACACCACGCTGCGCGGGCGCGGTGGCCTCCGCGCGACCTGGCTTCAGCCGCAGGTCGCCACGAACGACGGCTTCCGGCTGGAGTCCCGCACCTACGTGTCCGAGTTGTCCTTCGTCGGCTGGCAGCTGTCGCCGGCCGCCTCGACGCTGACGACCGGCACCTACGGCAACAGCCAGACCGGGTTCGTCTTCGCGTTCAATCCGGGCGCGTCCATCAGCATTTCGCCCTACATCCAGAACTGCACCAACGCGAGCGCGGGCGGCGGCGGCATGATCGTCGATGGGTCCGTGCTGGCGTCCGGCACCCGGCTCAACTCGATGGTGGTGGACGCCTACACGCAGGTCGGCTCGGGCGGGATCGGCGCGAAGGTCGTCAACGACGGGTTCGTCCAGTTCGTCTCGTTCTTCGCCAACTTCAAGGACTTTCACGTCCTCGCGGTCGACGGCGGCTCCTGCACCCTCGTCAACTCCAATACCTCGTTCGGCGACGTGGCGTTCGCGGCTCACGGCTACCGCACCATCACCTACCCGGCCGGGTACGTGGTCATTCCGGGTTTGCGCGCGAACGGGTCCATCACCATGCTGGTGGACGGCCAGTCGACGAACTTCGCGGCGGGGGAGGAGATCCCCCGCGATGCTGTCGTCCCGACCGGCGGGCGCACGCTGCGCTACCCCTCGCGGATCATCTTCGATTCGCACTCGATGAGCTGGGCGGGCGCCGGGACGCAGGGCGCCGACGACAACTTCGCCGACCTCCCCCCGGGGCAGGGCGGCACCGGCCCCATCGGCGATCCGGAAAAGTACGCCGTGGCGACGAGCGGCGGCGTGATCTACGGCCAGACCTCCGACGAGACCGGAGACTTCCGGATCATCGCGCGCAATTCCGACGTGGCGACGGCGACGCAGGTCCTGCAGGACATCCGGATGCGCTCGGAAGGCTACATCGACGGCGAGAACTTCAAGTCGAGCGTCATCGCCTTTACCTTGCCCATGATGCTCGCGCTCCGCGGCGAATAAGGAGTCACCATGTCCACCGTCCCGGCAGCAGCCTTCAAGCGGGCGACCGACACCGGCCTGCCCGCCAGCTGGACGACGCTCGTCGACAACGACGGCACGGGCCTCAGCGAGGTCGACATCTACATTACCTCCTGCCGGGTCGTGAATACGAGCGGCAGCAACGTCACGCTCGACGCCCGGGTGGATCCGGCCTCCGGCGACACCGTGCTGGTCGAGGAAGGCGCGGTCGTCCCGCCCGGCTATCCGCTCGTGATCCGCGACATCGCCCTCGAGCCGGGCGACACCTTCGCCCTGCGCGCCGGGACGGCCGGCGTGCTCGACGTCTACGTCGCCTACATCGCCAGCCGGAAGGTGCTGTGATGAGCTTCGGCCGCTACGGCGGGCGCATGATCCATGCGCTCCGCTCGCTCATGCGCGACGAGAATCCGGACCTCACCGGGGCGCTGCCCTCCGCCACCGGCGCCAACGCCGT
>CAZUVG010000019.1:0-16284 GCA_964623765.1 uncultured Roseicyclus sp. | reverse complement strand
GGGGCGGACGCGGTCGGCTTCGCGGGCTGCGACCTCGACGGAGGCCAGCGGTCGGACGGCCTTCGCCGCGGCGATCTCGTCGAGCTTGTAGGCGCGGATGCGGTCGAGAATGGTGCTCATGCCCCGGGTTTACGGGCCCGGGGCGGCGCTGTCCATCGCCGGGCGCAGGTGCGGGTCCGCTGATGCCTTGGCCACCGCCCGGGTCCTCGATGAAACGCGCTGGTCGGATAGAGCCGCGCGTGCGCCCCTCGGTTCACCGAAAGGTGGTGGCCCTCCCTCGCGTCCTCGGGGAGGGGATCGCGGGCGAACGTCCCGGCCAGGCGACAGGCCGGGTGACGAGGCCTCAGGCCACGCGCGGCGAGACGCGGGCGAGCGTCTCCACCGCGCGTTTCGCGGCGCCCGAATCGATGCTCTCGGCCGCCATCCGGGCGCCGTCCCGCAGGTCGGCGGCGCGGTCTGCCACGACGAGTGCCGCGGCGGCGTTCAGGAGCACCGCGTCGCGGTAGGCGCCGTCCTTGCCGTCCAGCAGGCCACGGAGCGCCATCGCGTTCTCGGATGGCGTCCCTCCGAGGATGTCGCGGAACGGGTGCACGGGGAGGCCCGCCTCCTCGGGATGCACGACCCGGCCCCGGATGCGCCCGTCCTTCAGTTCGGCGACCTGCGTCGGCCCGGAGATCGAGACCTCGTCGGTCCCGTCCTCGCCGTGCACGAGCCACGCGGCCTCCGAGCCGAGGTCCTGCAGCGTTTCGGCCATGGGGAAGATCAGGTCGATGGCGAAGGCACCGGTGAGCTGTCGTTTCACGCCTGCGGGGTTGGTCAGCGGTCCGAGCATGTTGAAGATGGTCTTCGACCCCAGTTCCTGGCGGACGGGCATGACATGCTTCATCGCCGGGTGGTGCATCGGCGCCATCATGAAGCCGATGCCGGCCTCGGCCAGGGCGCGCTCAACGACCTCCGGGCCCACCATGACCTCGATCCCGAGTTCGGACAGCGCGTCCGCCGCGCCCGACTTGGACGAAAGGTTTCGGTTGCCGTGCTTGGCCACCGGCACGCCTGCGCCCGCCACGACGAAGGCCGCCGCGGTCGAGATGTTGAGCGTGCCCTTGCCGTCGCCGCCAGTGCCCACGATGTCGATGGCGCCCTCGGGCGCGCGGACCTTCACGCATTTCCCGCGCATGACCTTGGCCGCGGCGGCATATTCGGCGACCGACTCGCCACGGGCCCGCATGGCCATCAGGAGCCCGCCGATCTGGGCCGGGCTCGCCGTGCCCTCGAACAGTTCCGCGAACGCGGCCTCGGCCTGCGCGCGGCTCAGCGGCCCCTCGGAGGCGGCATAGATCAGCGGCTTCATCGCGTCGCTCATGCCGCCTCTCCCGCGCGGGCCCGGTCGAGAAAGTTCCGCAGGAGCGCGTGGCCATGCTCGGACCGGATGCTCTCGGGGTGGAACTGCACGCCCTCGACGGGCAGGTCGTGGTGGCGCAGGCCCATGATCGTGCCGTCATCCAGCTCGGCCGTGACCTCGAGTTCGTCCGGCAGGCTCGTGCGCTCCACCACCAGGCTGTGGTATCGCGTGGCGGAAAGCGGCGAGGGCAGACCGGCGAAGACCCCCGCACCGCCGTGGTGAATGCGGCCGAGCTTGCCGTGGACGATCTCGCTGTGGCGGATCACCTTGCCGCCGAAGGCCTCGCCGATGGCCTGATGTCCCAGACAGACACCGAAGAGCGGTACGCCCGCGCCAGCTGCGGCGCGGATGAGCGGCACGCAGATACCGGCCTGTGCCGGGTCGCAGGGACCGGGGGAAAGGACGATGGCCCCGGGCCGCATGGCCAGCGCCTCCTGCACCGTGAGCGCGTCGTTGCGCATGACGCGCACGCCGGCGCCGAGTTCGCCCAGATAATGCACGAGGTTGTAGGTGAAACTGTCGTAGTTGTCGATCAGCAGCAGCATGTCCCGCGCCTCGCGAAAAGGGATGAAGGCGCGGCGCGCCCGGGGTATAGGTGTTCCAAAGCCGCGCCGCGGGGTCAAGCGCTGCCCCGAATACGAACGGCGATGAAGACGATGCCGCCCGGCCGCGTGGGCGTGCCGGTTCGAGGCGGGCTACGGAAAAAGGCAGGCCGGATGCCGTTGGGCCCGGCCGCAACACGAGGTGAGCAGGCATGGGCGGTGGAATTCTCATCGGCGTCTTCTGGGGGCTTCTCTTCACGGCATTCGTGGCGGCGGTGGCGTCGCTCAACACCCCCCTGCCCACGCGGCCGGGCGCGGAGGCGCCGGACGCGACGCCGCCGGTGGCGTCGGAAGCACGGAACGAGGTCCCGGACGCCGGCACCGACCCTGCGCCGCCCCCGGGCGGGGAGGCCGCGCGGGATGACGATGCCGAAGGCGGCGACGCCGCGCCGGCGGACTCCATCCCGCTGCCCTCGGGTTCGGAGTTCAACCGCCCACCGCCGGACGAGGCCGCGGTTCTTCCCGGCACCGACGTAGCCCCGGGGATAGACGTGCCGGGTGCCCCTCCGATGCCCTTGCAGACCTTCGCCGGCGGCGTCGATACAGCGCCGGCGCCGCGCCCCGACGTGACGGCGGCGCCCAACGCGCCGCGCGCGCCGGTCTCGGACCGGGCCGCGGTTGCGCCCCCTGCCGGTGCTGACGCCCCCGCGCAAACGGCGGTGCGGCCGGGTCCAATCCTCGCGCCTGCACCCGACCCGGACGCGTCCCCGGATACCGCAACCCCCGACGCGAACGCGCCTGCGCAGGGCGCCGACCCGTTGGCGCAACCGGCACCCGTCGAGAGCCAGGCGTCCCGCGACCCGGGGACCCGGCCCTCTACCCGTCTGCCGCCCCCGGACATGTCCGGCGCGAGCGAAAACGCCGCCGGGTCGGGACCGGAAAGCCCCGCTGCCGACGTCACGGCCACGGCGGGCGAGCCTGCAGCCAACGAAGTCGAGGGCGGTTCCGTCCTGCAGTTCGTGCCGCCCCGCGCGTCCGGGGCCGCGAGATCCGGCGCCGATGCCGACCCAGACACGATGTCGGACCCATCCGCCGACATGACGGCCCCGTCTCCGCGCATCCTGCGTCCCGGCGGGGACGACGCCGGGGACACCCCGCGGAGGCTGCCGCAGATCGTGGTTCCCGGACGGAGCGACCCTCCCGGGATCTCCGACGCGCCGCCTTCGGCCGAGGCGACAGACGCGGTGCCGGACGGCCCGGCGGAGGATTCCCCCGCGGCGGCGGAGCCCGACGACATCCCCGCGATCGTCGCGCATGCGGCGGCCTTCGATGCCGCGGAGACCGGGCCGCTTCTGGCGGTTGTCCTGATCGACGAACCCGATGCGCGGCTCGACCTTCAGACGCTCACGGACTTCTCCTTTCCGGTTGCCTTCGCCGTGGACCCGATGCGGCCCGGTGCAGCCGACCGTGCGGCAGCCTATCGCGCCGCGGGCTTCGAGGTGCTCCTTCTCGCGAGCGCGATCCCTGAGGGTGCGACGGCAGGCGACACCGAGGTCGCACTTGCCGCCGCCGCGCGCCGCGTCCCCGAAGCCGTGGCGCTGATCGACACGCCGGAGAGCCGGATGCAGGGCGATCGCGCGGTGCTCGAGGCGGCCATCGGTGTGGCGGCGGGGGCGGGCCAGGGGCTGCTCGCGTTCCCGAGGGGACTGAACACCGCCGAGCAGATGGCGGGGCGTGAGGGGGTTCCCGCGGCCACCCTGTTCCGGCTGCTCGACGCGGACGACGAGAGCGCGGCGGCGATCGCACGCCAGCTCGGCAGGGCCGAGTTCGCCGCCGTTCAGAAAGGTGCCGCCGTCGTTGCCGGGCACACCCGCCCCGACACGGTCACGGCGCTCTATTCCTGGGCGCTCGGCAACCGCAACGAGGCCGTGGCCATCGCGCCGGTCTCCGCCGTCCTGATGCGGTTGTCGGATGATGACTGACGCGCCACGGGGATTCTTGAAACGATCGGGCAGTCTCAGGCGTTGCCGCGGGTCGTGAAGAGGCCCGCGTCCTCCGCCGCCCGGCGGATGGCGCGCGACTTGTTCACGGTCTCCTCGAATTCCGCCTGTGGATCGCTGTCGTGGACGACGCCGCCGCCGGCCTGGATGTAGAGCTTGCCGTCCTTCACCACCGCCGTCCGGAGCGCGATGCACATGTCCATGTCCCCGCCTGCCCCGAAGTAACCCACGCCGCCGCCGTAGACGCCGCGCTTCTCCGGTTCCAGCTCGTCGATGATCTCCATTGCCCGCACCTTTGGCGCGCCCGAGACCGTTCCCGCCGGAAGTCCCGCCAACAGAGCGGAGAGCGCGTCGTGCTCCTCCGACAAGTCGCCCACCACGTTGGAGACGATGTGCATGACGTGGGAATAGCGCTCGACCACGAATTCCTCCGTCGGGCGGACCGTGCCGATCTTCGCCACGCGGCCGACGTCGTTGCGGCCAAGGTCGAGCAGCATCAGGTGCTCTGCCAGTTCCTTCTCGTCGGACAGGAGATCGGCCTCGAGCGCGCGGTCCTCCTCGGGGGTCGCGCCGCGCTTGCGGGTTCCGGCGATCGGGCGAATGGTCACCTTGCCACCGAAGACCCGCACGAGGATCTCGGGGGAGGCGCCCACGACCTGGAACGGCCCGAAATTGAAGAAGAACATGAAGGGCGACGGATTCGTCCGCCGAAGCGCCCGGTAGAGCGCGAAGGGCGGCTCGGGGAAGTCGAGCGTCCAGCGCTGCGAGGGCACGACCTGGAAGATGTCGCCCGCGCGGATGTAGTCCTTGGCCTTGCGGACCGCCTCCAGATAGCCCTCGTGCGTGAAGTTCGACACGGGCTCCCCCAACCCGCGCGCCGCCCCCATCTCGCGCGTCGCCGTCGCGGGCGCGCGCTCGAGATCGCGGAGCGCGTCGGACACCCGTTCGGCGGCCTGCGCGTAGGCCGCGCGCGCGGACAGTCCCGACGACACCCAGGCCGGCGAAACCACGATCACCTCGCCCTTCACCCCGTCGAGCACCGCGATGACCGACGGGCGCAGCAGCACCGCATCAGGCAGGCCGAGCGGGTCGGGATTGGCGTCCGGCAGGCGCTCCACGAGCCGGATCATGTCGTAGCCGAGATAGCCGAAGAGCCCTGCGGCAGCAGCGGGGAGGTCGTCCGGCATGTCGATGACGCTTTCGGCAAGGATGCCGCGCAGCGCATCGAGCGGTGGCACCTCGCAGGGCTCGAAAGCCTCGCGGTCGTAGCGTGCGGTTCGGTTGATCCGGCTGCCGGTGCCGCGGCATTCCCACACGAGGTCGGGCTTCAGCCCGATGATGGAATACCGCCCGCGCACCTCGCCGCCGGTGACGGACTCGAGAATGAACGAATCCCGGCCCGCGTCCGCGAGCTTGAGCATCACCGAGACAGGCGTGTCGAGATCGGCTGCCAGGCGTGCATGGACAACCTGGTTTTGCCCGGCGTTCCAGCCAGCTTCGAACGTCGCGAAATCTGGGGTCAATGGCATGCCGGACCGACGGGATCAGTTGAACTGCGAATGCACGGCATTTATCACGCTCTGGTCGAGCGTGATGCCCGCCTCGCTCTGCAGCGCCCGCCCGTAGGCCTCGAAGATGTCCTGCGCCATTGACTGCGCGACCGCCTGATCCACGAGCTGGAAAAGGGCCTGCGTGTCCGGAGCATTGCGGCTTGCGGGATGCACCGCGTCAAGCCTGAGGATATAGGCCGCCCGTGCGCCCGGGATCGCCACGACGTCGCCGGGGTTCTCCAGCTGGAAACCCTGCGCCACGAGTGTCGGCGGCGCGTCGGGGACGAAGTCCTGCCGGCGAACGTCTTCCTCCGCACGGATCTCGCCGATGCCCTCCAGTGTCGCGCCGGTCGCGATCCGGGCAACGAGATCCTCGGCGCGGGCAGCCAGCGCCTCGCGCAGGCGCCGGGCGCTCCAGGCAGCGGCCACCTCATCCTCGATCTCGGCAAGCGGCGGCACGGCGGGCGGCACGATCTCCTCGAGGCGCAGGGCGAAGAGCCCGCCGTCGGAAAGGTCCAGCACCTCGGGGAAGTCGCCCGGTTCCGCCGCCATGGCGGCGTCCCGGAAGGCATCGTATGCCGCGATTCCTTCCTCCGTGCCAGGCCGCAGATCGGTCGTGCCAAGCTCCAGCGGGGTCGTCTCGGCCAGCTCCTCGAGCGTCGCGCCCGCGGCCAGCAGGTCGTCCACCTCCTCGCGCATTGCGGCGATTGCGCGGCGGGCGGCGTCGTCGGCCAGTTCCTCGCGCAACTCCTCCCGCGCCTCCTCGAAGGGGGTCTCGGTGGCCGAGAGCACCGCGTTGACCCGGTAGAGCGCGGGGCCGAGCGGGCTCTCGAAGGGCCCGACCACCTCGGCAGGCGCATCGGTGAAGATCGCCTCCGCCGCCGCTGCGGACAGGTCCTCGCGCGCGACCTCGCCGAGATCCGCATCCTCCGCAGTCAGGTCCCGTTCGGCGAGGATCGTGTCGAAATCCGTCTCGCCCGCCTCGATCGCGGCGAGTGCATCCTGCGCGGCCTCCTCGGTTCCGAAGACGAGCCGTTCCAGAAGGGCGCGCTCGGGCTGGCGGTAGAGTTCGCCACGCGCGTCGTAGAGGTTGCGCAGCGCGGCCTCGTCGACCTCGATCCCGTCCATCATCGTGGACGGCGTGACCCATGCATAGGTGATGCGCCGCGCCTCGGGGCGCTCGAAGAGTTGTGGATTGTCGGCATGGAAGGCCTGCAGGTCCTCGCGCGAGGGCTCGGGCAGCGGCTCGGCGAGGTCGTCCGCGGTCAGCGTCAGGATCGAGAAATCGCGAGCCTCGCCCTGGAACGCGGCGATGCGCTCGGCGTAGAGCGCCGGCGGCTCGATGGCGCCGACGATGGCCGCCTGCAGGATCGAGCGCGCGGTGTCCTCGCGGACATCCTCCTCGAACTCGGCCGGCGACAGGCCCTCCTGCTGGAGGAGGAACTCGTAGGACTGCCGGTCGAAACCGCCGCCGGGGCCCTGGAAGGCCTCGATCCCCTGGATCTGGCGCGCAACCTCCGCGTCGCCGACCGAAAGGCCCAGCCGCCGCGCCTCGTTGGCGAGCGCCGCACGCGCCACGAGCGCCTGCAGCACCGCCTCGTCGAGGCCGCGGGCGCGCAGGTCGGCGAGGTTCACGGGCTGTCCCGTCTCCGCGATCTGGGCGCGGATCTCGTTCTGCAGTGCGCGGGCATAGTCCTGCGCGGAGATCTCGACATCGCCCACCTGGCCCACGCGGCTCGCGCCGCCGCCGAAGGAGCCTATGCCGAAGCCCGCGAGCGCGATGAACAGAAGACCGAGGATGATCCATACGAAGACGTTGGAGAGCTTCTTCGTGGCCGAATTCGCCATGGGTCGGGATCCTCTCGTGCGGGGAGGGCTTGGGTCCGTTTCCGCCACGACTTACGCGGTCGTGCGCGGCCGGGCAAGGGCGGCGGGGGGGCGGCTCAGCCGGTGAGCGCCGCGAGCCGGTCGCAAACCTCGGCAAGCCCCGCTGCATCGGCATTGGCGAAGGCGATGCGGAGGGTCGTCTCGGCCTGACCGTGGCCTCCGTCGCCCCGCGACGGGCCGAACATGGTGCCGGGCAGGGTGAGGACGTGGGCCGCGTCCACGAGCTGTTTCGCCACAGCGTCCGAGGCCTCGTCGAACGGATGGCGGACGTAGGCGAAATAGGCGCCGCACCCCAGGATCTCCCAGCCCTGGAGACGCTGGAAGCCCGAGATCAACGCATCGCGGCGCGCGAGGATCTCCAGCCGCTGGTCGGCGAGCCAGTCGCCGAGGTGCCGCATCCCCCACAGCGCGCCGATCTGGCCCACCTGCGGCGGGCAGATGGCGACGGTGTCGAGAAACTTCTCGATCTCGGCAAGGCGGTCCGCGGAGGTCATGACGGCGCCGACGCGGTGACCCGTGAGACGGTAGGCCTTGGAGAAGGAGTAGAGGTGGATCAGCGTCCCGTCCCAGTCGGCATCGGAGAACAGATCGTGCGGCGCGCCCTCGCGGGCGGCGAAGTCGCGGTATGTCTCGTCCACGATCAGCGCGATGCCACGGGACCGGGCAAGTTCGAAGAAGGCACGGATGAGGGACGGTGGGTACTCGACGCCCGCAGGGTTGTTCGGCGTCACGAGGACGATGGCGCGCGTGCGGTCGGTGAGCATTGCCGCGGCACGCTCGGGGTCGGGCAGCAGGTCGTCGCCCGTGGGCAGGGCTTGCGTCCCGACCCCGGACATGTCGAGCCACATGCGGTGGTTGAAATACCACGGCAACGGCAGCATGACCGCGTCGCCCGGTGCGGCAAGGGTGGCGAGCGTGGCGCAGAAGGCCTGGTTGCAGCCCGAGGTGATCGCGACCTGTGCGGGCGTAACGCTGCCGCCGTATGCGTCCGACCATTGCGCGGCAAGCTCTTCGCGCAGGGCGGGCAGTCCCAGGACGGGCCCGTAGAGATGGGCCGAGGGCAGCGAGACGATCGCCTCGGCCATGGCGCGGGCGAGGCTTTCGGGTGGCGGATCGACGGGCGCAGCCTGGCTGAGGTTTATCAGCGGAAGTTCCGCGCCGAAATCGCGGTCCATGATCCAGCGCCGCGCCTCCATCACGGGGGGCGGGGCGGTTGCGGCCATGTTGGGATTGATCGGATGCATTGCCGTGCCTTCTGCCGGGCGCACTGCGTCTCGCCCGGCCATGTCGTCCCGAAGGGCCGGCGATCCGTGCGAACAGTCGCACACGGCGGCCCGGTCATAGCGTTGCCTCAGAACGGGATCTCGTCGTCCATGTCGCTGCCCCCGCCCGCGGCGCCGCCGCGGTCGTCGGGGAAGCTGCCGCCCCTGTCGTCCCCGTAGCCGCCACCGCCGCCGGAATAGCCGCCACCGCCACCGCCGCCGTCGCCGCGGCCGTCGAGGAAGGTCATCTCGCCCGCGTAGGGCCGCAGGACCACTTCCGTCGAATAGCGGTCCTGACCGGACTGGTCCTGCCATTTGCGGGTCTCGAGCTTGCCCTCGATGTAGACCTTCGAGCCCTTCTTCAGGTACTGCTCGGCCAGCCGCACGAGGTTCTCGTTGAAGATCGCGACCGTGTGCCACTCGGTGCGTTCCCGGCGCTCGCCGGTGTTGCGGTCGCGCCAGTTCTCCGAGGTGGCGATCCGCAGGTTGCAGACCTTGCCGCCGTTCTGGAAACTGCGCACCTCGGGATCGCGGCCGAGATTGCCGATCAGGATCACCTTGTTGACGGAGCCGGCCATGTCATTCCCCCAGGCTTGTATCGTCGGTCCGGTCGACGTCGCGGGCAGGGCCTCGCCGGAGAAGCGCATCTCCCGAATCCACGGTCGCCGTCCGAGACTTTAGAGCACCGCGTTTTGGTGAATGAAACCCTAATCGCGTGACGAATGAGGGCCGGATCTGCGGGCGGACGATGCGCGATGGCGCATTTCACGAAAGATGAACGCTCAGGGCGCGTCGGGGACGTCCGCGCCGAGGCCCACGAGGCGCGTCTTCAGGACCGGGGCGCGCGGATCGCCCGCCTCGAGCGCGAAGACGTAGGCCTGCGTGAGGAAGAAGGCCGCCTCGCCGGTATGCGCAGCCTCCGACGCGTCGGCGTAGAGCCCGATGAGCGCGGTCCGATCGCCGCGGGCATGAGCGGCGAGCAGGGCGGCCTCCAGCGCCGCACGTCCGGCGCGGTCCACGGCGGCGACACGCCCCGCGAGCGCGCGGGGGGTCAGCGACGTCGCGGCCTTCACGGCGCGGTTCCGGCAATCGCCGCGGGCTGCACGCCGCCCATCTCGGCCATCCGGCCGGCCACCCAGGCGTGGAAGCAATGGGTCGGCCCGTCCATCGCCGGGCTGAACCGGCCACCGTCGAAGCCCGCGGCGCAGCGGCCGCGCTGCATGCCCTCCACGACGTGGACATCCTCGACGAAGACCCCCTTCCATTGCGCGGCATTCCGGGCGCGCAGGACCGCGTCGGTGTCGGGTCGCGCGTAGTAGAGATGGACGTGCTCGCGCGTCACGTCGTGGGAGACCGGCTCGAGCACGATGGCGAAGGCGTGATCCCGGTGCACGCCCAGGAGCACGTTGGGATAGAGCGCCACGTATTCGGCCCCCGCGTCCCATTTGTCCGACAGTGCGGCGAAGTCCGGAAAGGTCTCACCGTCCGGGCCGCGAAGCTGGCGATAGACCAGTGTCCCCTGGCCGGAGTAGCGGCCCGCAACCTCGATGTTGTAGTGATCCTCGAGCCGGGAGTAGCTGTTCAGCCCGGGATGGACCCAGGGCAGGTGGTAGCTCTCGCAGTAGTTCTCGACCGCGAGCTTCCAGTTGGTGTTCACCTCCAGCGTGAAGGCGCTGTCGGCTCCCCCGTGGAAGAGGGGCCGGTCGAACTCGGCCCAGCGGGCGAGAAGACCGGCGTGCATTTCCTCGAAGGGTTCGGCGTCGCCCGAAAGGTTCACGAAGACGATGTCGCGCCAGACATGGGAACGCACCTCGACCAGTCCGAGGGTGGCGCGGTCGATGCCGGGATGTGCGTTCCGCCCCGGGCCGCCGACATGGGGCGTGGCGACGAGGCGGCCGTCCTTGGCGTAGCACCAGGAATGGTAGGGGCAGCGGATGGCGCCCTCGATCCTGCGGGGCGTCTCCACGAGGATCATGCCGCGGTGGCGACATATGTTGAAGAAGACCCGGACGCGTCCCGCGTCGTCCCGCAGCATGAGAAGGGGCTGGCGCAGGAAGGTGAGGGGAACCGCGTCGCCCGGCGCGGCCACGTCGGCGCCGACGCCGATCGCGGCCCATGTCGTCTCGAGACAGGCGCGGTTCTCGGCCCCGATGGTCGCGGGGTCGGTGTAATGGGCGTTGGGAAGACCCCGGGCATGATCGATCGGTGCGGCCACGGCGGCGAGCGTGGTTGCGGCGGGCATCGTTGCATGGGTCATGGGCGCGCCTCTGTGATGTTCGGGTCGGGGACGGCCCCGCGGCCGCCCGGAAGCGTGCGGCGCGGTCGCACGGGCGTCTTGTCCCGCTGCGACCTCGCCGTGTCGGGATCGGACCGGGCAGGGCAGGGTGCGGCGCGGCACCCGGGCGTGCGGCCAGTGGGCGCGGTTCCGCCACCCGGCAAAGGCCCGCCGATGCCGGCCGCCCGGCGCGCGGAACGTCGCCGTGCCTGCAAGCGGACGGCGGAGGTTCTTCCATTCCACGACCTTGGGGCGCATGCCGGGCGTCCATTCGTACGAACGGGAGACGCCCCATGGGCCGGAAACGCCAATCGCTCGACTTCAGCGCCAAGCCCCGCCGCCGCAGCGCCCTGCGCGCGGGGCCCGTCGTCGCGGCGGGGGCGGTGATCGGCCTCGCCGTCGGAGCCTTTCTGGCCGTCTCGCGGTCCGGGCCCGTTGCGGAAGAAGGGAGCGAGGCGCCGATGAGCTACGAGACCCTGTCCGCGACGATGCCCGCGCTCAGCGAAGAGGACTTCGAGGCGATGGATCTTGACGGTGACGGGCTGCTCGACGCGGAGGAACGCGCCGCGGCAGAGGCCGCGGGCCGCATCGGTTCCCTCTAGGCGGGACCGGCACGGCCGCCGCCCGGAACAGCGTGTTCAGAGGCCGCGCGCGATCGCCGCGACGCCGGTGCGCGCCAGCCGCACCTCGCCCAGGGGGCGCATGAGTTCGGTGAAGGCGTCCACCTTCTCGGGCGTGCCGGTGATCTCGAAGACGAAGCTCTCCAGCGTCGAATCGACCACGTTGGCACGGAAGATCTCGGCGATCCTCAGCGCCTCGACCCGTTGCTCGCCGCGGGCGATGAACTTGATGAGCGCGAGTTCGCGGCTGACGAAAGGCCCCTCCACGGTCAGGTCGGAGACCTCGTGCACGGGCACCATGCGTTCGAGCTGCATCCGGATCTGATGAATCACCTGCGGCGTGCCGCTCGTCACGATGGTGATGCGGGAGCGGTGGCCCTCGTGATCGACCTCGGCGACCGTCAGGCTCTCGATGTTGTAGCCGCGTCCGGAGAACAGGCCGATGACGCGCGCGAGAACGCCCGCCTCGTTCTGCACGAGGATTGCGAGGGTGTGCGTCTCGACAGTCTCGGACAGGTGCGAGCGCAGGTCGTAGGCGGAGTGGCTCGATGAGCCCTTCTCGATGTTGAGCGGTGACATGGGTCGCGCGTGTCCTTTGCCTTGGCTTTGCTCCGTCAGGGCACGGGGCCCTCGCGCGTCACGGGCCGGTGCCGCGCGGCGCGCCCTGCCTCATAAGCGGTGTCGCGGCGACAAGGAAGGCCGCGATCAATACCGGCGCCGCGAAAAGACGCATCGGCAAGGTCTCGTCGGCCAACAGGATACGCGCCATCAGCCAGGGCGTGACGCCCGCGGTCATGAGCGCGGCGAGCGCAAGGCCCGCGGGGCGCGCGACGATCAGGCCCGCGCGCACCATGAACATCAGCGCAGGCGCGAGAAGCGCCGTTTCCGGATACCAGAGATATGGCGAGGCGAGGGGAATGGCGGTGACGAGGACGGCCGCGCGCAGGTCGAAGGGCAGCCCGGGCCGCGCCCATGCCGCCCAGACGGCGACTGCGGCGGCGGCGGCCAGTGTCCATTGCAGGCCGAGCGCCAGACGTTCGGGGACGCCCGTCGCCGTCAACGCGGAATAGACGCTGACCATGAGTTCGGCCTCGGCGACGGCGGTGCGCAGCCGCTCGGCATGCTGCGTGGCCATGTCGAGGAAGGCGGGCCAGTAGGACAGACCGAAGGCCAGCGTCGCCAGGCCGTGCAGAAGGATCGTGGTGGCAGCGGCCGCCACGACCACCCGCCAGTTCCCTGCCGCAACCATCGCCAGCGCGGCGAGGAGGCCGAGCTGCGGCTTGAAGGTCAGAAGGCCGAGCATGACGCCCGCCGCAACGGCCCGACCATCCCGCAGGAAGGCGAGCGCGGCCACGAGACCCGCGGCCCAGAGCACGGCGACCTGTCCGAGCACGAGCGCGGGCAGAAGCGCGGGCGAGAGCGCGAACGCCAGCCAGAATAAGCGGAAATCGCCGGCGTAGAGCCAAACGGCCACCAGCATGGCCAGAAGCGAGAGGCCGACCCAGACGGCCCAGGCCACGGGGAAGTCGAGCAGCCCCAGCGGCCAGATCGCGAGCATGAGGCCCGGCGGGTAGACCCAGGGCAGCCAGGTTTCGGGGTCTCCTCCATGCGCCTCGGCCAGCCGCGCCATGTCGAAGGCCGCGGCGGCCTCGCCCTCTGCCGCAAGCCGCGCCGCGCCCCAGAAGACGCGGAAATCGAGTTCGGTCGCCGTAGCGCCCGGTGTGCTGGCGATGGTCCAAACGATCGCGGCCCACAGCCAGAGCAGGCACAGGGTCAGGATTGCCACGAGTGCCCCGGTGCGCGCGGCGGCCCGGGAATCGAAACGTCGGGCAGAGCCCGGTGCGGCGAAAGGCTTCATCATGCGGCCCCCGACCCGCCGCGAGGGGGCGGGGGCGCCTCGGCCTGTGTCCACCGATGCGGGCGCCGCGTCATGCCGGGTCCTTTCGTCAGGGGTCCGATCCCCTGAATAAGGACGCCCCCGCGCGGATCAAGCGTCCGGCGGGGGCGTGGCGTGTTTCGGGTCGCTGCAGTGGCGATCAGGTCGGCTCGGCCCTCAGGCCGCGCCAGATCGCGTAGCACATGAGCAGGAGCACGATCGTGAACGGCAGGCCGGTGGAGATGACCATGGCCTGCAGCGCCGCGAGACCGCCGCCGAGCAGGAGAGCGATGGCCACGAGGCCCTCGAAGGTGCACCAGAAAATGCGCTGGGTCACCGGTGCGTCGATCTTGCCGCCCGCGGTTATCGTGTCGATCACGAGCGAACCGGAGTCCGACGAGGTCACGAAGAACACGATCACCAGGATGATGCCCAGCGTCGAGGTGATGCCCGCGAGCGGCAGGCCCTCGAGCATGGCGAAGAGCGACAGCTCGGGGCTGTAGTCGGCGATCACGTTCTGGTAGACGGCCGAGTCCTGGCCGTTGGCAACCATGTCGTTGATTGCCGCGCCGCCGAAGACCGCCATCCACAGCACGCAGACGAGCGACGGGATGATCAGGACGCAGGTCACGAATTCGCGCACGGTGCGACCCCGGGAGACACGGGCGATGAACATGCCGACGAAGGGCGACCAGGAGATCCACCAGGCCCAGTAGAATGCCGTCCAGCCCTGGCGGAAGCCGTCGTCCTCGCGCCCGATCGGGTTCGAGAGCGGGCCCAGCTCGCGGAAGTAGCCCACGAGACCCTGGCCGAATTCGGACAGGATCGTCGCTGCGCCGGCGGCGAAGAGAACGAAGATCAGCAGCAGCAAGGCCAGCCCCATGTTGATCTCCGACAGCCGCTTCACGCCGCCGTCGAGGCCACGCAGGACCGAAATCAGCGCGACTGCAGTGATCGCGACAATCAGGATCACTTGCACGGTCACGTTGCTGGGGATGCCGTAGACGTAGCTGAGACCGGCATTTGCCTGTTGCGAGCCGAGGCCGAGCGAGGTGGCGAGGCCGAAAAGCGTCGCGAAGACGGCCAGCGTGTCGATGACGTGGCCCCACCAGCCCCAGACGCGCTCGCCCAGGAGGGGATAGAACGCGGAGCGGATCGTCAGCGGCAGCCCCTTGTTGTAGGTGAACAGCGCCAGCGCCAGGGCCACCACGGCGTAGATCGCCCAGGGATGCAGCGCCCAGTGATAGGACGTCGCCGCCAGTGCCATCTGCCGGGCCTCCGCGATATTGCCCTCGATGAGCGCGCCGTCCTCGGTGAAGGGACGTATCGCGCCCAGCGGCGCGTCGCCCCATGGCGTGGCGAAGTAGTAGGCCGGCTCGAGGACGCCGAAGAACATCAGGCCGATGCCCATGCCGGCTGCGAACAGCATCGCGAACCAGCCCGCATAGCTGTAATCGGGCGTGGCATCGGCGCCGCCCAGTCGCACCTTGCCCACCGGCAGGACGATCAGCGCGAGGCAGAAGATCACGAAGACGTTGGCCGCGCTCAGGAAGAACCAGTCGAAGCTCGACGTCAGCGCGGGGCGTAGCCAGCCGAAGAACTCGGCCGATTGCGTCGGCGCCAGAAGCGCGTAGATCACGAAGGCCACGACCGACAGGCCGGAGATCAGGAAGACCGGATTGTGGATGTCGAAACCGAACGGTCCGACCTTGCCTTCGACATTGTCCTGACCGATGTCGTACTCGGTCTCGATCAGGTCCACCTCGCCTTCCGGCTGGGGTATGCCCTGAATGTTTGGTTCGTCTGTCATGCGCGTATTTCCTGTGTGATGTCGGTGCTCAGTCCTCTGTCGCGACGGCTGTTGTCGCGTTTCAGCCGTCGTCCCGGACGAGCATGACCGAGTGGTGCGTGAGCGAGGCGAGGTGGCCGCCATGGCTGCGAAGCTCGAAATGGCGGGGAATGTGACTTCCCATAACCACGAGGTCCGCCTCCAGTTCGTCCACCGCGTCCGTCAGCATCTTGTCGAGGTCGATCGAGGGGTCGTGCGAGACGATCGGATGGCTTGCCGCCTCCGTCACGCCGTTGGCCTCGCCCTGCGCCGCCGCGAAGCGGGCCAGTTTCTCGGCGAATTCCTGCGGCGTATGCGCGACCGAACTCGGCTGCGGGGTGGTCACGCCGACATAGGTCACGCGCGAGCCGTAGTGTCTCGCGAGATCGGCCGCAACCTTGAGCGCGCGTTCGAGACGCCCCTCATGCGCGAGATCCACGGGAACCATGATATGCTTGAACAAGTGCCCCTCCTTACCTGTCATTTGTTTGTCGCATTGGATCGGGCTTCCTTCCGACGAACGCGCAGTGGCACGACGCGCAAACGTCGGAAAGCGACCTATCAATGTCGAAAACAGGCTAACAGCCATGCCGCTGGTTGCAACCCGTTGCCAACGCGCAGCCCCAGCGTCGGGTTCCATGGAGGGCTTTGGGCGTCAAAACGAGAACGGCGGACCCGGAGGCCCGCCGCGCATCTCTTTCATTGACCCGTGGCTCAGACGAGAACCCCGCCCTCGGCGTCTATGGCGCCCTGCGTCTCCGCCTCGCCCAGCAGCATCTCGTTGTGCGCCTTGCCCGAGGGGATCATGGGGAAGCAGTTCTCGTGCTTCTCCACGACGCAGTCGAAGATCACGGGCCCGTCGTAATCCAGCATCTCCATGATCGCGTCGTCGAGATCGGCCGGGTCGGAGCAGATGATGCCCTTGCACCCGAAGGCCTCGGCGAGCTTGACGAAATCGGGCAGCGCCTCGGACCAGCTGTGCGAGTAGCGCTCGCCGTGCAGAAGCTCCTGCCACTGGCGGACCATGCCCAGCCGCTCGTTG
>CAZUVG010000018.1:0-16804 GCA_964623765.1 uncultured Roseicyclus sp. | reverse complement strand
CACGGGCTCGACGGAGGGCGGTATATCAATACCTACCAGGGGACGGTGACCATCGATCCCGATACCGGGCAGCACAACATCGGGATCTACCGCGGCATGCTGGGCGAGCACCCCGACACGCTGCCGGTCCAGCTCTGGCGCGCTCAGCACTGGGGCGTCCATTTCCAGAAATGGGCCGACAAGGGCATGAAGATGCCTGTCGCCCACATCTACGGGTGGGAGCCGGTGCTGCCCTTCTGCGCATCGGCGCCGCTGCCGACGGGCGTTTCGGAATACGAGGCGATGAGCGCCCTGCGCGGCAAGCCGGTCGAACTGGTTAAGTGCGAGACCAGCGACATCCTCGTTCCGGCAAGCGCTGAGATCGTCGTGGAGGGATACATCGATCCCGACCCCTCCACCTTCGAGATGGAGGGTCCGTTCGGCGAATACACCGGCTATTTCGGCGGAGATCAGTGCCCCAAGCACGTCACGAAGGTCACCGCCGTGACGATGCGCAACGATCCCATCTTCCGCGGCACGCTGGAGGGGACGCTGCCAAAGCAGCTCAACGAGAACTCCGTCATGAGTTCGATCCAGCGCGCCGCGGTCGCGTGGAACGTGCTGGTGACCGCGGGTGTGCCGGGCGTCACGGACGTCCACTGCCCGCCGGCCAACAACGGGACAACGTTGATCATCCAGCTGCGGCAGACCTATCGCGGGCAGGCCAAGCAGGCGGCGGCCGCGATCTGGGGTTCGAATTCTTCGCACCTGCGGTTCAAGCATGTCTGGGTCGTGGACGAGGATATCGACATCCACGACTACGGCGCGCTCGACTGGGCGTTCGCTTACCGTGTCAACGCTGCCGAAGACGACATCGTGTTCTTCCCGGCCACGTTCGGATCGCTGCTCGACCCGTCGACGCGACTCGAGGACCGTAACGCCGAACTGTTCGGCACCGGCAAGTGGTGCAGGGTGCTGATCGACGCCACCCGCAACCTCGATTTCCGGCCGCAGGAACAGTACGGCGGCGATCGCTTTCCGCCCACGGTGGAACCGTTGGAGGAGCACAAGGCGCTCGTGGCTAAGCGCTGGAAGGAATATGGCTTCTGAAATCGCGATCCCCGGCGCCATGCGCGCCGGGGGCGCCCAGTGCAAGGCAGGCGCATTGCGGGAGTCCGGATGCGCATGCCCCCGCGCAGCAGCATGATACGAGGGACGTTTGAGTCCCCGGACCCGCCGGGAGACAGGTTCGTGACGGCGCAACCGCGGTTCCGGATGCCGCTCGAAGGGTCGAACGCGGTTTCGGGTGGCCCGTCGATCACGGTCCACGAGGGCCGCTTCCGAACGGCACGCCAGAGTGCAGGACGCCCCGGAGCGAAGGTATGGACCTTGGTCTGATCAGCCCGGCGGAAATCGCCGTCATCCTCGGCGCGCTGTCGCTTGCCGGCTTCATCAAGGGTGCGCTGGGCCTTGGCATCCCGATCGTCTCCGTCCCCGTGCTGGCCGCGGTCGTCGGCCTGCCCAATGCGGTCGCGCTGATGGTGGCGCCGCTGCTGTTCACCAACCTGACGCAGATCTGGGAGTTCAGGGAAGAGCGTCACCGCACCGGCCTGATGGTCCCGATGCTAACCTTCGCCGTCATCGGAATCGGCGTCGGAACAAGCCTCCTGATACGGATCGACGAACGGTACCTGTCGGCCGTCCTCGGACTTTTCATCTCCGTCTACGCGCTCACCTTCTGGCTGCGGCCCGACACCCATCTCTCCGAGCGGACAGGGCGCCGGGTTGCACCGTTCGCGGGGTTCGCCAGCGGTGTCCTGCAGGGCATGATCGGCATCTCGGCCCCCGTCAGCCTCGTCTACCTGCATGCGATGCGCTGGAGTCGCCCGCGCTTCATCTTCGCCATTTCGGTGATGTTCCTCGTCTTCGGGATGACGCAGACCGTGTCGCTCTCCGTCGCGGGGCTGATGACTCCGCAACTCTTCGCCTATTCCTGCGCCACGCTGATACCGATCATGAGCTTCCTGCTCGTCGGCTCCAGGGTAGGGCGGAGGTTCTCCACGAAGACCTTCGAGCGCATCGTGCTCGGGCTGCTTGTGCTACTCGCCCTGCGCCTGATGTGGGTCGCCTTGGTCGGCTGAACTGCGCCCGGCAGACGTGGCCTTTCCGTCGTGTTCGATGGCGCCCGATGCACGCTTCGCGTTGTTGATGATCGTCTGCAGGGTCACCGACCGCAGGGTGGCCATGGTGATCCGGTCGATCTCGTCCATCACGCGCGCGACCTCGGCGAGCGTGTCGGAGGCGCTGGTGGCCTTGGCCGGGTTCTCGACATCCCACAGCCCGTCCTCGAACCTGGAAATCACATCGAAGAGCGTCACCCGCTTCGGATCCGCGATGAAGGTGCAGCCCCCGCCCGGGCCGCGCGTCGACGAGACCAGCTTGGCCACGGCCAGGCTGCGCAGAACCTTGGCGAGATGGTGCTGCGAAATGCCGAAGCGCTCGGAGAGCTGCGCGGCCGAGAACTGCCGGTCCGGGTGGGCGGCGAGGTAGGCCGTGACCCAGATCGCGTAGCGGGTGGCTTGGTGGAGCTTCATTTCGGCCGGCGGGTGCTGTTGCGGATCAGTCGCGGGAGGTCGGATCGAGCGAGGTCTCGAGTTCGATGAACGGCCCTGCCGACAGTCCGTGGAACCGGAAGAACGACATCAGGGCGTGATCGTCGATATGGAGCATCGTCCGCATGGTGGTAATTCCCTCTGACTGGAAGTAGGCCTTGATCGCGTCCATCAAGGCCGCACCGATGCCGAGCTTGCGGTATTGCGGGTGCACGGCGATCGCGTTGATCCATCCAGTCGGCGGCGAGCCGAATTCCCAGGCGCGGATCTTGCCGATCGTGTAGCCGGCTACGTCGTCGCCGATGCGCGCAACGTAAAAGACATTGTTGGTGCGCGTGGACAGCTCCGAGAAGGTCTTGTGCCAGAAGTCTTCCTTGCGTTCGCCCGACACCGCCTCGTCGAGTTCGATGACCTTGAAAATGTCTTCTGACGTCGGCGGCGTGATCGCGATCCCGTTCGACTGGGCGCTGACTGCCTGCGTCATCTCCGCCACCTCCGCTACCTCCGCCGCCGTGCACGTCGCGACGCGATTGCGTCGACCTGCAGGGACCCCAATTTTGGAGCTTTCGGTATAGATATTCCACATTTGGCGCAAGACCATGTCGGCAAGGGCCATGTCCACCCCGAGCCTGCGCCATCGCAGGAGGGGCTTGCGTGCAGCGCATGGCCGTGTCCCGGCACTGGTGGTTGCTGGTTGCGGCCTGCCCGTTAAATGACTGTCGCAACACGTACTGTGAATAAGAGTGACAAAATGAAAGCGACTGGTTCGCGTCCGCCCAATACGTTGTTCCTCGACACCGAACTGACGCGGCTCGACCACGTGGCGGTTCTGGAGGAGTCGCGCCGCCTGCGCGCTGCTGCAGTCCGGGATGCGGTGCGATCCGCCATGAGATGGCTCAATCGACTCGCGCTCTCGGTGCGGAGGCGTCACCTCGTCGATCGGGCCTGACGAAGACGGCCAAGGTTCTGTGGCGCGCACTGGATGCCCGTCACGGCCTCGACGCGGGCGCTGCTGACCGTCCGACACCTCGGCAAGCCACGGCGTCCTGACGCGCTCGGAGACAGCCGCGCGGCTTCTCCATGTCGTGGACGTCCAAAGCGCGTCTTGACCGCGTATCAGGCGCCGGTGCGCTCGGGGCCGAGAAAGTCCTCGGGTTCATCGCGCAAGCGCCGGCGATCGATCTTCATCAGTGTCGTGCGCGGCAGCGCATCGACGAAGTGGTACTCGCGCGGCACAAGGTAACCGCCGAGCGGCTTAACAAGCGCCGAGAGCTCGGCCTCGAACTGCGTCACGTCCCCGATCTCCGTCCCCTCGTGCAGGACGACGAAGCAGCGCGGGCAGGTAAGCCCGTCCTCCCCCTCGTATGAGACGACGGCAGCCTCCAGCACCGCGTCATGTCGTGCCACCGCCTCTTCGATCGGGATGGGGGACACCCAGAGGCCCTTGACCTTGAACACGTCGTTGTCGCGTCCGGCGAACCAGAAGAACCCGTCCTCGTCGAAAACGAGATTGTCGCCCGTCCGGGTCCAGGGCCCCACGAATGTCTCCCGCGACTTGTCGTACTTGCGCCAGTAGTAGAAGCAGGCGGTCCGGCTCATGACCCAGGCCTCGCCGGGCGTGTTGGGCTCGGTCACGTCGTTTCCCTGTGCATCCACAAGCCGTATCTCGTAGCCGAAGACCGGTTTCCCGAGGCTGCCGCGGCGTGCCTCTTCGGGGCGATTGGCGATCCACTCGTAGGTGATCTCCGAACTGCCGATCGAATCGAGAATTTCCACGCCGTACATGTTCTCGAAGGCCTCGAAGACTTCGTTCGAGATCTTCTCCGACGCGCTGACGACCATGTCGAGAGATCCGAAATCGCGCCGTTCGCCACTCTGGCGGCCATGTACCAGCATGTTCTTCAGGATCGTCGGAACGCTGATGAACTTCGTCACCCGGTAGGTCTCGATCAGTTCGATCACGGTCTCGGGGGCGGGCGGGCGCCGGTCGACGATGGCGGTGGCCCCGTGAGCCAGCGGGATCAGGACCCCGGGCCAGATGCCGTGCGTGAAGTACTTCCGCGAACTGGCATAGACGACGTCGTCGACGCCGTAGCTCCAGAACGCTCCCTGCCGCGCCGGTACGAGTACGAAATCGTGGACGAGATGGGTGATGCCCTTCGCCTTGCCGGTCGTGCCGCCGGAGTAGAACATGTAGCAGACGTCCTGCGCGTGCCATTCCCAGCCGGCGCAGTCCTCCGGGCTGGCGGCCAGCAGGTCGTCGAAGTCGTGGAGCACGATGCGGTCGAGCTTGCCCGGCGCGGAGCCATCCGGTTGGCCGCGCATAACGACACGTTGCAGCGAGGCGGGAAGGTCGGACCGGATCGCCTCGAGCTTCTCGAACTGCTCGGCATCGAGGTAGAGGGTGGCCGCGCCGGTATCGGCGAGAAAATAGGCCAGGTCGTTCGCCTTGTAGAGGTCGGAAACGACGACGGGAATCGCGCCCACGCGCAGCGCTCCGAGCCAGGCGAGAAGGTATTCCAGGCTGTCCGTGCCGAAGAGGAGAAGTCTTTCGCCCGGATGGACGCCGGCGCGCAGGAGCGCCGCACCCGCACGCCTGACCCGAGTGCGCAGGTCGGGCGCCGTGATCGATGCGCCATCGCAGATCAGAACCGGCCTCTCGGAGCCCGCCGCACTTTCGGCCTTGTCGAGCAGCAGATCGACCGGGTTGAAGCGTTCGGGGACCTCGGGGTCCTGCCAGTCGCGCCAGTCGGCGCCGAATATCTTCTGGTCGTATCTCGTTTTTGCCCGTTCGATCATTCTTCCTTGCCTCTCCCTCGTCGCGCCTCCGCGCGGGGGCCTCGTTCCGGCCGGCATCAGGATGCCGGGACGGCGCAGTGGTCCGGCGGACTGCATCACGCTCGCCGGATGCCGGCGCCGGCCCGCTTCCACGGGCCGGCGGGCCTTCGCTTCAGAGCAGGCCTGCCTCGCGGTAGGCGCGCTCCGCACCGGGATGCAGCGGTGCGCCGCCCGCGAGCTCGGAATTCGCGGCCACGGACATGTCCCAGTTCCGAAGCGAGGCATTCTCTTCCTTCATGGCCTCGATGTTCTCGATGATCGTTCTGACCATCGCGTACGCGATGTCGTCGTCGAGACTCGCGTTGGCGATAAGGATGGTCGACGTGCCGGGCAGCATCACCGACTCGTCCTGGCCCTCGAACGTGCCGGCGGGCAGTTCTGCGGGGTTGAGGCCGAACTCGGTCATGGCTGCCATCGCCTCGTCGGAAAGCCCGAGGAAGCGCAGCGGGTGGCCGAAGGCGAGTTCGGTCGTGCGCGGGTGGCCTGGGACGAGCATGTTGACCCATACGTCGGCGCGTCCGGTCACCATGTTCTCGGAGGCCGCCTGCAGGCTGACGCGCGAGACGCCGCCGCCCCACTGGTTCAGCGTATCCTCGTCGATGCCGTTGGCCCGCAGAAGCAGCGAAACGCCGATATCGCCGCTCGAGCCGGGCGGAGTGGTCGCGATTTGGAGCCCGCGCTCCTCGGCGATCGCCTCGCTCAGCGTCTCGACCCCGATGGAATCGAGCGCCATCATCCCGATGTAGTACTGGTCCATTCCGCCGGCGAGCAGCCTCACGTTCTCGGCGGTCGCGTCGGAGATATCGGTCATGCCGCGCCGTGCCCAGGCCACGTTCATCGAGAAGGTGAACGCTGCCTGCACGCGGTCGTCGGCCTCGATGAGGCGCAGGTTGCCGTCGCCGCCCGCGAAGTCGCGCACGTTGACCGTAGAGCCCTCGGGCAGGGCGCGCTGGAAGTACTGGCTGAGCAGGACCCCGTACTGGTACCACGCCGATCCGACGTTCATGGTGCCGAGGTCGATTTGCGCCGATTGAGCGAAAACGGCCGAGGGCGAGAGCGCTGCCGCGCCCGCGACCCCGCCCATGACGCCCATGAAGCCGCGCCGGCTGATCTGGGTATTCATGACTTCATATCCTCCCTGTGCTGAGGTTGGTTTTGCGCCCCCGAAAGGGACGTCTTCTCGCCCAGTGGGGGCGAAATCCGCTTGGCTCTGTAAAGCTGGGACATCGTTCCGGCGGCGACGGCCAGAAGGCCGAGCACCGCGGTCAGGGTATGGGGAAAGAACAGGCCCGCCCCTCCGAGGAGGAACAGCCCGCTTTCCAGCAGGTTGTTGCGCACGATCAGGAAGCCGCGCGTGGTGGCCACGAAGAACAGCGCGCCGGTCGCTCCGGTGGCAAGGTGAACGATGGTCGTCAGCACTTCGCCCTGGCCCAGCAGCGACGTCTCCATCACGAAGGCGAACGGCAGAAGGAACAGCGGGAAGCCGACGAGGGCACCGGTCCACCCGGCCGCGGAGGCCGAGGTTCCCGCGATGGAGGCGGCAGCGTAACTCGCCAACGCCACCGGGGGCGTGATCATCGACAGGCAGGCGAAGTAGAACACGAAGAAATGCGCCGCCAGCGGTTCGATCCCGAGGCGCACCAGCGCCGGGGCGAAGAGGGTCGCTGCCATGATGTATGCCGCCGTCGTCGGCAGGCCCATGCCCATAATGAGGCAACCGATCATGACAACGACCAGTGCGAGGAACAGGCTCGAGAGGCTCATGCTGACGAGCAGTTCGGTAAAGCGGATGCCGATTCCCGTCTGCGAAACCACGCCGACCACGATGCCGGCAGCCGCGCAGGGAACGGCGACCGAGATCACCCGCGATCCGCCCCGCGCCAGCGCGTTGATGACAGGCAGGAAGGTGAGACGGGACTCGGGCAGAACCCAGCTTGCGACGATCGACAGGCCGATCGCCTCGACGGCCGACATCATGAGCGATCGCCCGGTGACGACGCTGTAGACAAGATAAATCAGCGGAATGAGCAGGTGGAGGCGGCGCAAGTAGCCGGCGGAATGTCCGTGCATGGGCAGATCGCCGGGCTTCATGCCCGCGCGGCGCGCCTCCAGATCGACCGATACGAAGATGACGAAGAAATACAGCAGGGCCGGCAGCGCCGCGGCCTTGATTATCTCCCCGTAGGGCATGCCCAGAGTGTTGGCCATGATGAAGGCTGCCGCGCCCATGATCGGCGGCATGATCTGGCCGCCGGTCGAGGCCAGCGCTTCGGCGGCGGCGGCCATGCGCGGCTTGTAGCCCGCTTCCTTCATGAGCGGGATGGTGAAGACGCCGGTGCTCATGACATTGGCCACCGCGCTGCCGCTGCTCATTCCGATCAGGCCCGAACTGAGGATGGCGGCCTTCGCGGCGCCGCCCCGCGCGTGACGCGTGACGCGCATCGACAGGTCGATGAACAGTCGTCCGCCGCCCGAGAATTCGAGGAATGCCGCGAATAGGACGAAATAGAAGACGTAGGTGGCCGAGATCGCGGTCGGCACGCCGAAAACACCGCTCGTGGTGAAGACCTGCTGGTCGATGAAGTCCGCGAACGGCATCGAGGTCGATGCCAGCGGACCCGGCATGAGGTGTCCGAAGATGGCGTACAGGATGAACGCGCCGACGACGATGAGCATGCCCAGTCCCGCCGTCCGCCGCGTCGCTTCCAGCACGAGCAGCAGCACGAGGGCTCCGACGACGAGCTGGATCGTGTCCAGCGGCATCACCATCGGTATCCGGCGCGAAATGGCCTCGGAATTCACGATGAAGTAGAGCGCGAGCGCCACGGCGACCACGATGGCCAGCAGGCTCGTGGCGATATCCGGAAGGCTGCGCACCGGGAAGCTTGCGGACGAGTGCTGCTCGGGTTCCTCGGCGTCGGAGCGCCATGCCGGCAAGAAGGCGAAAGTGACCGCGACCGCGAACAGGACGTGCAACGGCAGGAAGACCAGTTCCGGCAAGCCGCGGGTGAACCCGATGCCAAGCTGGTAGACAGACCAGCAGAAGCCGAGAGCGAGGCCCAGTCGACCCATGTATGTCGCAAGACGCTTGCGCGGCACTGCCATGGAACCTCCCCCCGATGCGATCCGACGGGATTGTGCTGGTCCGCGAGCACCGTCGGCACAACCACCGGCTTTTTCCAGTGTCGCAATGTCCTTGAGCGGTAGCATCGGCATTAATGGATGTAAAGCACCAAAATTCCAAATAATGGGCGCCCCACGTCGGGCATGGCATTTTCCTTGACGAAGATAGGTGATAAGGTTAGCTTCCGCATCATGATAAAAGTTCAAAAATGGGGTCCATGTGACAACCCGCGATGACGACCTTACCGTGAGCCGCCCGGCGCTCCTGACCGAGCGCGGCGACCACGAGTTCCGTGAGATGCTGCACAATCTGCTTGCCTTCTCGACCCGGCTGGAGCGCATCCGCAGAAGCTTTGGCCAGAAGATCGGCGTCACCGGGCAGCAGTACACCGTGCTGATCAGCATCCGGCAGCTTCAGGGCGAGACGGGCGTCGGCATCAGGGCCCTGTCGGATCACCTGTCGCTGTCCGGTGCCTTCCTCACCCGCGAGACGAACAAGCTGGCCGAGGCCGGGCTGATCACGAAATCGCCGCATCCCGAGGACAGGCGCCGCGTGAAGCTACGGGTCACGGAGGAGGCGCGCCGGCGGTTGCGTGAACTCGCCCCGGTGCAGCGGGAGATCAACGACGTGCTGTTCGACCCGGTGCCGCCGGAGAGCTTCTCGGAGTTGCGCGGGCTGGCCCACGCCCTGCGCGAGTCCTCCGAGCACGCGCTGAGGCTGAGCGATTATCTGGTGCCGCCGCGGGATGTCGAGGCATGACCGCTGCCGTTGACACCCAGCCGGTGACGGGGCGGGCGTTCCGCAACGCGCTGGGACAGTTTCCCACCGGGGTCTGCGTGGTGACCTGCGCGCCTCGCGGCCAGCCGCTGGGAATGACGATCAGCTCCTTCAATTCGCTTTCGCTCCAGCCGCCCCTGGTGCTGTTCAGCATCGACAAGCGGGCGCTTTCGCTTGAGGACTGGTTGTCCGCGCGGCACTGCGCGATCCACGTCCTGTCGGAAAACCAGTCAGACCTTTCCGCCCGTTTCGCCACGGCGAAGGGCAGGAAATGGGCGGGGCTGGATTATCGCGAGGGCCGCGGTGGCGTGCCCCTTCTGCGCGGGGTCGCCGCGCGGTTCGAATGCACCCGGTGGGCGCAGCATGACGGCGGGGACCACATCCTCTTCATCGTCGAGGTGCAGACGATCGAGGTGCATCCGGACCGCCGGCCTATCGTTTACTGCAATGGCCGCTACGCGTCGCTCGAGCGTGGCCGTTCGCCGGTGACGGCCCTCGGGCCGGAGCTTTACTGACTCGAATGAAAAGGGAGTCCAGCATGATCAAGACGGGCAAGCAGCATGTCTCGGAGCTTCGGGACGGTCGGCAGATCTTTCTCGACGGCGCACTCGTGGAGGATGTCACCACCAGCCCCGCCTTCCGCCGGACGGTGGCCTCCGTCGCCGATCTCTACGATTTCCAGGCGCGCCCGGAAAATCGGGATCTCATGACTTACGAGACCTCGGAGGACGGTGCGCGCGCCAACAGGATCTGGCAGTTGCCCGCTTCCTACGCGGATCTCGTGGAGCGTCGCCGGGGTCTCGAGGCATGGACGGAACTGCACGCCGGCTTTCTTGGACGCGCCCCCGACCACGTCGCGTCCTGCATCGCGGGGATGTTCATGGGGCGTGACGTCTTCCGCGACTACGACCCCCAGCGGGCGAAGGCGCTGGAGGACTACTACCGACATGCGCGCGACAATGAACTGTACCTCACCTACACGATCATCAATCCGCAAGCGGACCGCTCGAAGGGCGCGCACGAACAGCAGGACCAGTTCCTTGCCGCCGGCGTCGTCGACGAGGATGCGGAGGGGCTCACGATCCGGGGCGCGAAGATGCTCGCCACGGGCGGCATCATGGCCAACGAGGTGTTCGTCACCTGTATCCAGCCTCTGCGCGAGGGCGAGGAACGATACGCGGTTTCCTTCGCCGTGCCGATGAACGCGAAGGGGCTCAAGATCCTGTCGCGCAAATCCTACGAGGCGGCCGCGACGAGCGTGTTCGACAACCCGTTGGCCAGCCGCTTCGACGAGAACGACGCGGTGCTGTATTTCGACGATGTGAAGGTGCCCTGGGAGCGCGTGTTCATCAACCAGGACACGGCGATGACCATGCGCCAGTTCCAGGCGACGCCGGCGCATGTCTACCAGAATTACCAGGCGCAGATCCGCCTTCTGGTCAAGATGCGCTTCCTGGTCGGCATCGCGCGCCGCGTGGCCGAGACCAACGGGATCATCGAGTTCCCGCAGGTCCGCGAAACGCTCGGCCGGTTGGCGGCGGAATGCGCGATGGTCGACGCGCTGATCAACGCGATGGAGGTGAAGGGAAGCCAGCGCGGCGAGTACTTCATTCCCGATCGTCACACTCTCTACTCCGCGCAGGTTCTGACCCAGAACCTGTATCCGGAGGTCGTCACGGCCATCCGCGAACTGGCCGGCGGCGGGATGATAATGCTGCCGTCCTCGGTGAAGGATTTCGCCGTGCCGGAGTTGCGCGAACTGATCGGCAAGACGCAGCAGTCGCCGACGACGTCTTCCGACGGGCGGGTGAAGTTCTTCAAGCTGGCCTGGGATGCGGTGGGGTCGGAATTCGCCTCGCGCCACACGCAGTACGAGATGTTCTATGCCGGTGCGAGTTTCGTGACCAAGGGTCATTCGTTCCGCACGTTCGACTGGGACAGGTGCACCGCGATGGTGGACCGGATGCTCGACAGTTACACGCTGGAACAGGATCTGGCCGAGACCGGTATCGCCGCGGAATAAGCGGCAACGCAAGAAGGGAAGGGACATGGCGATCGAGAAAGAACACAAGGAGTTCCATCCGGTGGACATGGGCAGCGACGGCTGGCACGTGCCCCCCGGTTACCCCGAAGGGATCGAGCAGAAGATACTCGCGGGCCATCTGGACGAGACGGGCAAGTCCGGCAACCGGACGCGGCTGCTTCGCTTCGCGCCGGGCGTATTCACGACCACGCCCTTCGTCCACGACTACTGGGAAGAGGTCTACCTCGTCTCCGGCGACCTGACGGTCGGAAATGACGCGCGGGGCGAGGGCGGCGAAAGCTTCGAGCCGAATACCTATGCCTGCCGGCCCCCCGGCGTCCATCACGGGCCGTTCAAGTCCGAAGCGGGATGCGTCCTGCTGGAGGTGCACTACTACGACGAAGCGAAGGATTGAGCCGACGGCGTGTCGGAGCAGGGTCCGCGGACCCGGGGCTCCGCGCGCGGCGGCCTGCCTGACGCCGAACACGGGTCGGCGTCCAGCGCGATCGCCACGCCGTCCGGCCGGGCGGCACATGGAACCGGATAGAAGCGGATGGTCGGGCCAGGGCCCTTACGCTCCGTCCTGCCAGGGCACGTTGTTCGGCCTCAGGACGGCCTGCATGGTCGTTGCGAGGTTCCGTGGCGCCGGATCTGGCATGTTCGGCCGCACCATGCGACCGCGCGGCGCGTCGTCGACGATCGCACCGTTCTCGGCGACGAGATGTCCGCGGGAGAAGGTCATCACCGGTGCGCCCGTGACCTTCCAGCCCTCGTAGACCGATACCTTGCCCCGAGACAGCAGCCGGTCGGCGCCGAGCGTCTCCTCGCGATCCATGTCCACCACGACGAGGTCGGCATCCAGCCCTGGCGCGATCGCGCCCTTGCGGTCGGCGAGTCCGAACGCGCGCGCCGGTGCCCCTGACATCACCCGGACGATCTGGGGCAGCGACATCCGCCCCGCGTGCACCGCCTGCAGCAATAGGGTCAGCGACGTCTGCACCCCGGGAAAGCCGCAGGCCATGTCCCAGATGGTCTCGCCCTCCTTTTCCTCCGGGGCGTGCGGCGCATGGTCGGTCGCGACGAAATCGATCGTGCCGTCCCCGAGCGCCTGCCAGATCGGCGCCTGCTGGCTCTTCTGGCGGATGGGCGGGTTCATCCGCATCAGGTGGCCGCCGGGCTTCGCGAAGGTTTCCGCGTCGAGGTAGAGGTATTGTGGCAGCGTCTCGACGGTCATGTCGCAGCCCCGGTCCTTCCAGAATCGGATGAACGGTATCGAGCCAGCGCAGCTTTCGTGGACGATGTGGATGCGCGCGCCGGTCCAGTCGGCGAGTGTCGCCGCGCGGTTCAGCGCCTCGATCGCGACGACGTCGGTGCGGGCGGCCAGATGGGCCAGCGGATCGGTGCGCCCGGCTTCCTTCATCCTGTTCTGGCGCCAGAACAGGATCGGCGAGTTCTCGGCGTGGATCGAGCAGCGCAGGCCAAGCTCGGCGAGAATCTCGAACCCCTCGAGAACGGCCCCGTCGGACGGGCAGGGGTTGTCGCCCGTCGTGTTGCCCAGAAAGAGCTTCGTGCCGATCATCCCGGCCTCCGCCATCGGGCGCAGGTGTTCGAGATTGTGCTCGCCGAGCAGCCCGTAGAGCCCGAAGTCGATCAGCGCCTTCTCCTCGGCGAGCGCCCGTTTCTCGCGCAGCCGCTCGGCGGTGTCGGTGGGGGGCACGGTGTTGGGCATGTCGAAGGCGCAGGTTACGCCGCCCGCGGCGGCGGCGGCCGTGCCGGTGCCGAAATCCTCCTTCTGCGTCATGCCGGGCTCGCGGAAATGCACGTGGACGTCTATGCAGCCGGGCAGGAGATGCCGGCCCTCCAGGTCGATGATGCGCGCCGCATCCGGGTGTTCGCTCCCCGCGCCTACGAAGGCGATCCGCCCCTCCGCGACGCCGACGCAGCCCTCGAAGACGCGCGCCTCGGTGGCGATCCTTGCATTCCTGAGCACGAGGTCCATGGCCATCCGGATATTCCACTGTTTGCGAAGAATTTAAAATCACGATAGATTCGAAAATTGAGCGGCGCAACGACCCCGCCCGGGCTGGCGTCACAGGGCGGCGGCTGCACGATTATCGACAGGATCCCGGCAGGAGGCGCGCGAAACGTGACCGATCAGACGACAATCGCCGGCGAGGACGAAGCGGATTCGCCCGTATATGACCGGCTCCGCGGCGACATCATCTCGGGCGTTTACGCACCGGGCGGTGCACTGCGCTTCGCCGAGATGCAGAAACGATACGGTCTTGGCGTCAGTCGCCTGCGGGAGGCGTTGGCGCAGCTCGCCGCGGATCGGCTGGTGGTCCGCGAGCTGAACCGCGGCTTCCGCGTTCCTGAGATCAACCTGGAGAATTTCGACGACATCGCCGCGATGCGCCTGCGGCTGGAGCCCGGTGCCTTCCGGACCTCGATCGAGAACGGCGACGAGGAATGGGAGGAGCGGATCGTGGTCGCCGCCCACAGGCTCGACCGGGCCTTCCGGCGCTACGAGTCGGAGACGGTCAGCGAGGTTCAGGACGTCTGGGAGCGGTGCCACCGCGCCTTCCACGAGGCGCTGATCGACGCCTGCGGCTCTTCCATGACGCTGCACTTCTGCGGCGTGCTCTACGACCATTTCGACCGCTATCGCAGGCTCATCGGCTTTGACGAACCGGCCCAGCAGCGACTCGCGAAACAGCATCGCGCACTGGCCGATTGCGCGGTGGAGCGTAACGTGGACGCCGCCGAAGAGATGCTGGCCGCGCACGTGGAGCAGACGGTGAAGGTCGTGCGGGGCGCGCTGGCCGAGAGGCTCGCGGCTTCGGAAAGGGGTCCGCGCGCGCGCAGCCGGGCTTGACGGGCTTCCGGCGCGGCCCGCGGATCGGCCACCCAGCGCGGCGGGCGCGGGGGCCCGGAAGCTGCTCCTGCGCGGGCTGCGATGGCAAGTCCGCATCAACTTCGAGACCGTGCGCGCCAGCGGTCCGGCGCCTCGGTCTGCCGTTCGGCGGCCGATCCGGGTCAGGCGAACTCGAACCGGATGTCGTGCGCACCCTTCCACAGGACCGAATTGCCCAGCTCCATCAGCCGGTCGAGATTGCTCGTCAGCGTGATGAAATGATTGCCGGCCAGCTGCCCCATCTTGGAGGCGAAGGAGATGCCGCCATAGGCCAGCAGGATCTCCGTCTCGCTGATCCCGCCGGGATACAGGATGATCTGCCCGGCAGACGGGTAGCTCGTGTGGTTCTCGTAGCCCACTCCGAAATCGGTGTCGCCCAGCGGGATCCAGACGCCTTCGCCCGACCAGCGGACATGCACGATCTGGCCGGAGAAGGGCATCACCTTGCGGAAGGCGGCGCAGGTCCGGGGTGCCCTTTCCTCCTCCAGAACGGCGTCGAAGACGATGTCCCCTGCGGTGATCCTGAGTGCGGTCATGCGTTCGTCCCTTTCGTTGTCAAAGCGCCGCCCAGCCGCCGTCCACGGGCAGGTCCACGCCCGTGATCTGTCGCGCGGCGTCGGAGGCCAGGAAAATGCAGGCATTGGCCACGTCGCGCGCCGTCGAGATGCGGCCGAGCGCGTAGTCCGCTGCATGGCGCGCTGCAGCCTCCCGGGCCGTGATGCCGAGGCGGGCGGCCATGTCGGCGCAGACCTTCTCGCGGAAGCGGGGGCCGTCGACCATGCCGGGCGCGACGGTGTTCACGGTGATCCCGTAAGGGCCGAGTTCCAGCGCGAAGCTCTTCGTCACGCCGCGCAGCCCCCATTTCGAGGCCGAGTATGCCAGCCGTCCCGCGCGCCCCCGCATCCCGAAGGTGCCGCCCACGTTGACGATCCGCCCGCACGCCATATCCATCATGGCGGGCGCCACGGCACGGATCGCGTTGAAGATGCCGGTCGTGTTGAGGTCGAGGATGTCGTGGAACTCGTCCCGCGTGGTCTCTATACCCGTCTTTCCGACCGGCCCCGACCCGCCGGCGAGGTTGATCAGGGCGAAGGGCGGCCCGTGCGCCGCCTGCGCCTCTTGCGCCGCTGCTTCGCAGCTGACGGCATCGGTGATGTCACAGGCATGGACCGTCGTCCGGCCGCCCAGTTCTGCCACGAGTTCCGCCACCGCCCCGGGCCTGCGTGTCAGCAGGCCAAGTGTCGCGCCCTCCTCGGCGAAGGCACGGGCGATCTCGGGGCCCATCCCGCTGGTCGCCCCCGTCATCAGGACGACCTGTCCGTCCAGCCCGAGCTCCATCAGACGACCGTGCCGCCGTCCACCAGCAGGTCCTGCCCGGTGATGTTCCCCGCGGCGTCGCTCAGCAGGAACAGCACCGCGTTCGCCACGTCCAGATCCGTGCTCATCCGCCCCAGCGCCGAGCGCGCGGCGAAGTCGTCGTAGAGCTCTTGCGGATCGTCGCCGCTGCGTTCCGCCGCCTCGGCGAGTTGCCGTTGCAGGCGCGGGCCGTCGATGCCGCCCGGGTTCACGCTGTTGACCCGCACACCGTAGCGGCCGGCCTCCATCGCCGCGGAATGGGTGAAGCCCCTGAGCGCCCATTTCGTCGCCCCGTAGGCCGAGGACATCGGCGCGCCCTTGAAGCCGAAGGTGCCGCCCACGTTCACCACGGCGCCCGCCCTGGCCCTGATCATGACCGGCAGGAAGTGCTTCATGGTCAGGAAAGGGCCGTAGACGTTGACGGCAAAGATCTCCTGCACGTCGGCGAGCGTGTGCTCCCACGTCGTCTTGCCGCCCGGCCCCGTGCCGCCCGCGACGTTGGCCAGTCCCCAGCGATGCCCCGAGAAGGCCGCGCTGGCGATGGCAACCGCGGAGGCGACGCTCGGCTCGTCGGTAACGTCGCAGGGCAGCACGATGGAGCCGGGAAGTTCCTCGGCCACGGCCTCGAGCGCCGCGACATCGCGCCCGGTCAGCACGAGTGTCGCGCCTGCCCCATGCAGGACGCGGCTGACGCCTGCGCCCATGCCGTTGGCCGCGCCGGTGACGAAGACGGCCATGCCGTCGAGGCTGAACGGGTTCGGCAAAAGACTGGCCCTCGCGCAATGCAGAAACTTTTGCCCAATGCTTAATCACAGGGAGCGCCACGTCCAGCAAATCCGAAGTTTTTTCTACTATCTGCGGATTTTGTCTGTTCCACTCGCTTCATCAGCAGATTTCCGATCCCGTTGATGCAAAACGAGGCAGCACGGGATCGCCGCAAGAGGAGAACGTGTCATGTCCGACGTCGCCGAGCAGGTCTACGAAGAGGCCCCGCGGATCAACACCAACGAAATCCCCGTCATCGACATGAGCGGTTTCGTCGGCGGTGCCGACGCGAAGCGGAAGGCCATCGCCGACGAGGTGGCCCGCTGCCAACCGATCGACGCCGTGGCGATCGCGGCCCGTGGTTTTGGTTGGGCATGTTCGGCCTGGTCGGCTGGTCGGTGGCCATCCCGACGGTC
>CAZUVG010000017.1:4545-16884 GCA_964623765.1 uncultured Roseicyclus sp. | reverse complement strand
GTTCGCTGCCGCCGTCGATGCCTGCGTGAATGCGGGTCTCCCGGTGGTCCCGGCTTCCGGCAACGATGGCGCCGACCTCGCGGACATCAACCGCTGGCCCGCCGAGAACGAGGACGCCTTTACGGTCTCAGGTCTCGATCACCGGATGAGGCAGCACCCCGGCTCCAACAGGGGCGGCGCGACCGACATCTACGCGATGTTCAATATGTATACGATGGCCTCGCACGAGAGCGACACGGCCTACACGCAGCCCGCCCGGATCGGCGGCACCTCCTGCTCCGCGCCGCTCGTCTCCGGGATGATCCTGCGGTCCCTTTCCGGCAAGGCGAAGATGACCACACGGGCGGAACTCGACACCTGGCTGGCGGATTTTCTGTCCTGGTATTCGGTCGAGGATGTCGCGGACCTGGACGGCGCGCTGATTACCGGCGCCAAGCGACTCTACATCCCGGATGTCAATTTCGACCAGTTCGTCCCGACGCCACGGGCGGCCTACGGAATCCCCGCCAGCACACCGATCCGGGCGGATTACGCGCGCACCTTTGCTGTTCTCGGCCCGCGGCCGGGGACCGTCTCCGTGGACCGCGCGGCGACCTACGTTCTATTCGAGGAGTGAGACATGACTGTCGTATACTGTGGCATGACGGCCGAGGAGATCGGCGGAACACCCTACACCGGGGCGGCCCGGGCACGAGATGACTCCTATGCCGCCGAAGAAGCGCAGTTCGCCGCGTCTAGCGGCCAGGGCCTCACGGCGAGCTACCCCACGGACGGCGCGACAGACCTCTGGGCGCATGTCCGAGTCTGGATCGAGAGCCAACAGACCATTGACAATGCCAACAGCGTGTTCGTCGTCGGCGCGGAGGACGGCACCGAACTGTTCTACGTCTGGATCAACAACTCGAATTGGGTCGTGCAGACATCTCCGGGCCGTGCCGAGGCGAACCAGACGACGACCGGCTCCGGGCCGATGGTGCTCTCGACGGCGACCACGCTGGACGTTCACTGCTATCACGATGCGGTGAACGACCGGATGAAGGCGGACCTCTATGTCAACGGAGTCCTGGCGTCCGAAGCAGGGTTCGACGCGGCGGCGGCCATAGCGACCCGGATATTCCGGTGGGACAACAAAAACATAGTGAATAGGTTCTCGTTTTGGAGCGGAAGCCACTACCTGTCCGAACTCCTCATCACCAGCGGCGGCGTCAGCACCCTCGGCAAGCGCCTCGTCCAGATGGACCCGGCGGCTATGGGTGCCAATACCGACCTTACCGGCGACATCGACGGCATCCAAGCGACCGGCGACGGCCTCGTGTTGGCGGGCGACACGGCGGGTCTCAAAGGCTCCTGGACGCTGACGACTTACCCCGGCCCGGCCTCTCCGGCGAACCTTGAGGTTGTAACTGTGACCCGGAGCCTCAAGGGCCTGACCGGGCCTCAGAACCTGCGGCATCTACTCCGGGTCGGCGGCACGGACTACGCCGGGGCGGACCTCTCGCCGGAGTATAAGGGGTCTGAAGTCACCGTCTGGGGGACCAACCCGGCGACCGGCCTGCCCTGGGCGACTTCGGACCTCACGGGCATCGAACAAGGTGTCGAGATACGGCCCTAGACGGCTGGCCGAACTTTCACCTTTAGGCTACAATGGTTCCCATCGGTTGATTCCGGCGGGAGCCATTGCAATGTCCGACGCGGTGAAAGACTTCCAGACCACTCTGGCGCGGCGCGGCTACCCGGTCGGTCGGATCGACGGCTGGGCGGGGCCGAACACGGCCGCGGCGTTCGACCGGATGCTCACCGACATGGGGTTCGAGATCGCCGTCCGCGGCAACCGCGACAGCATCACGATCACGCCGACGATCCAGCGCGTCCCGGTCGAGTGGACCGACGAGTCCCTGCCGCCGTGGATGCGCCTGACGCTCGCCCACATGGGCCTGCACGAGGTCCGCGACAACGCCCGGCTCCGCGAGTTCCTCGCTTCGGACGGCTCGACTCTCGGCGACCCGGCGCAGTTCCCCTGGTGCTTCACGGGGGACACTGAAATCCTGACCGAAGAAGGCTGGCAGCCGCTGTCTGCGGTGACGGCGCGACGGGTCTGGCAGGTGTCCGAGGATATGCGCATGTCCTTGACCGAGTTCGCACCCGTGACGAAAGCGTATCGTGGCCCGCTGAACGTGATAAAGCATCAAGGGTTCACCCTGCGCGCCGATCCCGCGCACCGCTGGTGGGGTTGTTTCGGCACGGAAGGGCGCGCTCGAGTCCCGAAGCCTGACCAATTCGGAACCCTCTCCAGTATGACGACGCAGGGGCTTCGCGTCCCCGCACCTTTCTCGGCGGGTCCGGGAGTCGGCTTCTCGGACGACCAGCTTCGCCTCCTGGCCGCCGTCTTGTCAGACGGCACGCTGCACCGTCGCGCGGACGGGTCTGTTCGGGACATCGTTTTCGAGGTCTCCCGAGAGAGGAAGATCGCTGCCTTGTGGGCGCTCGGGCCGGATCACCACTACCGGCAGCCGAAAGCCTATGGACCCAAGACCAAGACCCCGCTGGACGTTTTCCGGTTCTCCGCGCCCGGCTGGTTGACCGACGCAATGGACCCCGAGACTAAGGAACTCCGATGGTCGTTCGTCAGCCAACTCGGGGCGGCCGAGGCCCGCGAATTTCTTAAATCCTACCGGGTGTTCGACGGAACGGATCGTCGCTTTCACCTCTACACGTCCAGCCCCGCCCGGCGTGACGCGCTGCAAGCAATCGCGACCCTTGCGGGTTGGCGGGTTGGTGTGACCGTGAAAAAGTCTCCCCTCTCGAAGAAGCCCTGCTACGAACTCCACATCCGAACAGACGAAACCCGGCAGTTCATTCACCCGGATAACGTAAGGCAGGAGGACTTCAACGGGACGCTTTACTGCGTCACGGTCCCGGAAGGGCGTATTATCGTGCGTGAGCCGGGCCGAGGCGCTATCGTCACGGGGAACTGCGGCGACCTCGTGCAGACCCCGATCCGGCGGACCCTCCCGAGCGAGCCGTTCCCCGGCAAGGTCGGCCAGAACCCCTACCTCGCGCGGAACTGGCTTGAGTTCGGCAAGGAATGCCAGCCGGGCGTGGGCGCGGTCATGGTGTTCTGGCGGGGCAGCCGCTCCGGCATCTACGGCCACGTCGCCTTCTATTGGGGTGAGGATGACCACCACTACTACGTCCTCGGCGGCAACCAGTCGAACACGATCTCGGTCGCCAGGATCGCCCGGAACCGCTTCCTGGGCGCGCGCTGGCCGGTCTCCTACGAGGGCGACTGCCTCGGGCCGCGGCGCTTCGAGGACCCCGAGATCGCCCTGTCCGTCAACGAGGCGTAACCCATGATCCGACTCTTCCTCCGCTACGTCATCGGCGGCCAGACCGGCAAGCGCGAGAGCGCGTGGTTCGCCTTCCTCCTCTGGGCGGGCTGGTCGGCCTGGATGGTCTACACCGAGTTCACGGGCGGCCCGGAACTCGCGCTTTCGGAGTCGATGTGGATGGTCGTGACGCCCTTCGTGTTCACCTGGCTGGGCACCGCCCACGGCTTCGAGTGGGTCAGCCGCCAGACGCGGTGGGGCGGCACGCCGATGTCGCTCCGGGACGCGGCCTCCATCGCGAGCGGCGGCCAGATTCCCGGAGGGGTTCTGGACGCGCTGCCGGATGACCCGGCCGCCGCGCAGCGGCACTACGCCCGGATGGACCCCGCCCCCGATGGCGCGCGGCCGGTCGCCGCCGCGCCGAACGACCCGCCGCCCCCGAAGCCGAGACGCACCTGATGATGACGACGATCCTCCGCCTCGCCACCTCGCGGCTCGGGCTGATCCTGATCCTCTGCGCCGCCCTGTTCGCCTGGCACAAGCTGGACAAGGGCAGCGCCGTCCGGGACGCCGTGGTCGGCTACGTCGCGGATACCGAACTCCGCGCCGCCGAGGTCCACGCCGAAATCCTCCGTGCGCGGATCAACCGCCTGGAGGCCGCGAACGCCGCGCTGGGCGCGAGCCTTGCCGAAGCCGAACAGGAGGCCCGGGATGCCGAAGCCGCACGTCTCGACTACCTGGAGCGGACGCCCGCTCCGCCTGCTGATTGCACTGTCAGCCGCGACCTTCTCGATCTCCTCGTGCAGCCCTGACACCGAGCAGCGCCTGAACGAGGCCGCCGGGAAGATCGGCGCGGCGCGCGCCGAGGACTCCCCGGCCCCCGCGCTTCCGCAGGATTGCCGGGACCACACCTACATCCGCCCGGCCGAGGGCGAGCGCCTGGACGACCTCGCGCTCCGCTACGCCTGGGCGCTGGCCGACGAACACGCCCGCACCGACCGCTGCGCGGTCTGGTATGACGCGAACCACGGAGGCCCCGGTAATGGACCTTGACGCGATCTCGGCTTTCCTCACCCGGCACAAGGTCACGGCCTTCGTCCTCGGCGGGTTCGTCTCAGCGACCTTCGGGGCCGTGTTCTGGCTGGCCCAGGGCGGCGCGGTCGCGTTCCTGACCTCGGTGCGCGCCCTGAGCACCCCGGAGATCGCCTCGACGCTCGAGGAGTGGCCCGAGTATCACGAGACGGTCATGGGCGCGCTGGCCCGGCTTGAGGCGCGCTCCGAGAACCAGGGGGAAGTCCTCGTGCAGATGGCGGACGCCCTGGAGACCCTGCGCATGGAGACGGAAGCGGTGGTCGAGTGGGCACCGGACCACTCCCAACGCCTGACGGACGCCGTGGGCGGCTGCCACGCAGGGCAGACGGAGTGCCCGGTCTACTTCCGGGGCCGGCGGACCCAGGCCGGAGCGGCTTGCGAACTGAGCGCGGCGAGGCCGCGCCTGACGCTGGCTGACGGGCGGGAATACCCGATCCGGTTCTCCCCCGGCTTCGAGATGCTTCCCCTCGGCCGGGACTACCAGACGCTTGAGGTCCTGCTGCAAATCCCCGACTTCATCCCGCCGGGGCTGGCTGGCGTCGTCGTGCTGACGCTGTATGCCGACTGCCCGTTCGCCGGTGAGGGCGAGATCATCGAGCGCGAGACCTTCCGGCTCCTGGTCGAGATCACCGAGGCTCCCTAGTCGCCGCCCATGAACGCGAGCGCGGCGCGCTGGTGGCGCGTGGCACGCGGGCAGGAGGCCGCGGTGATCTCCACGATCTCGGCGATCCACCCCGTCCAGAGTCCACGGCTGGCACGGAAGCGGTCCTCGTCCGAGAACATGCTGTCCAGGACCGGGCCGAGCGCGAAGGGGTCTTTCAGCCGCCGGGCGGCGTGGGCGCACAAGGCCCCGTAGTATCGCCCCGTGGCGCAGTCGCGCGACCAGTCCGCGGTGGGAGAGACCGCCCAACAGTCGAGGCTCCCGTCCGCGCTTCGTTCGGCGAACGGGCAGGCGTGCAGGGCAAAGCCCCCGGGCATCGTCGCCTGCGCGAGCGCAAGACCCGGCGTGGCACTGGCGGGTGCCTTGAACAGGGTCGCCGCCACCTCGTATCCGAACCCCTCGCGCACGTATCCGCGGGTTTGCGCGCGCGTCTCGAACCACGCCTCAAGCACGTGCGCCGAGACGTGGACGCCGCCCGTCGCCCGGTAGAACTGGAGCAGCCGGGCCGCGTAACCACGCCCGAGGTCCATGTCGGCCGCCCGGTCGCCCGTTTCGGCGACGGACCAGTAGTCCAGCGTCCCGTCCGCGCGCTCCCGGACGAACGGCAGTTCGAGCAGCATTTGCCTGAAATTGTCCATGTTACGTTCCCCTCCTGTTCTGGATTTACCCCCGCAGACGAAAGATTCCCATTCCGGGAATCTTTCGCCCCCCTTTCTCAGTGCCCCGTCAAGATGGCAAGACGGGACAGAAAGTGTGCCCGAATTTCGTCGCAGCCCAGACGGGCCAGCCAATCCGGGATGACGTGCCGTTCCGGCGGCTCGGGAACCCCCGGCCACGCGCCCGCCCGTTCGGAGATTAGGAACCGCTTCTCGACCGCGAGCGCGAGATCGTCGTGTTCCTTCACGACGGGCGGCAGGCGGCCCGGCAGATCGAACCGGGCGGCGACGGCGGCCCACCAGCGCGCCTCGATGCCGACGTATTCGGGGCAGTTGCGCTTCACAGGCCGGATGAGGTCCCGGAGCATGTATTCCGGCGCGTCGTGCAACAGGATCGTCCGCAGGGTGCGGGTGCTCGTCACGCCGCCCTTCCGGGCAAGAAACTCGCAAAGGATGGAGTGTTGCGCGACGGACCAGAAAATCCGGGTGCAGGCCCCGCCGTAGCGTGGCTCGCGGGACAGGCCGGTCGCAATCTCCTCGGGCACGATGTCCTCCGGCCGCGGGTCGAGCACGTCGATGTAGCGGCTGCCCGACCACGCATGGTTCGGGCCGATCTCCGGCGTCACGCCAGCACGACCAGCAGCCCCAGGCCCACCCAGAAGATCGCTCCCCCGATCATGGTAAGCCCCAGCGCACGGTGCGCGCGTCCCCTGTCCGTCTTGCATGTGTCCTCCATTCCCCTCGGCCCCCACCCGGGTTGGTCGTCTACGCCAGCAGCGCCTCAAGGTCGTCGCCCGGGTCGCCGAGCAGCGCGTCCATGTCGTGCACCTGCTGACGCCGGTCGAACTTCGTCGTCTCGTCGCCCCAGGCCGCCCAGCCGGGGCGTGTCTCGCGGGCGAACATCTCCAGCTTCCGGGCACCGGGAAGCCGGTCGTCCACGATCTCGTGGACGCGATCCGGCTTGCGCGAGTGCTGCCGCTGCTGGCCCTCGATCACGCTGTCGGGAAACAGGGCGGGCTTCGGGCACGGGAAGCGCCCCCGCTTGCAGATCAGCAGCGGCTCGTGGCGGTTGCGGACCCAGAAGCCGGTCCCGATCCGCTCCTTCACCCAGACGACCTCGGAGACATACTTGAAACCCCAGGCGTCGATCACGTCGAAGGCGAGGCGGACGAACGGAACCGTGACCCACAGGAGGAGGAGAGCGTCCCTCGCTGCCACTTCCCGGACGGGCAGCGCGGCGATCTCGTCCAGCTTCATGCAGGCGTAGTGGCCCATCGCGTTCTTGCCGGGCCGCGATTCCGAGTTGGATGCGAACCGCCAGGGCGGGTCTGCCAGAATGACCTCGAAGTCTCGCCCTGCGTGCCGGAGGCTTTCCGCCGCCTGTCCCTGACTCACGTCGTTCTCCACCGTCTGTTCAGGCACACCCTCGCAGCTAAAAGAGTCCTTTTCAACTCTAAAGTGACTCGCGGATGAACTTTTACCCGAGCGACCGCAGGACGCGCGTCACCGTGGCCGTCGTCCGCTCGACCTCGCCCTCGTCCCGGGCGTAGGTGATCGAGCAGAGCGACCGGCCCGCGCGGTAGCCCTTGCCCTGGTGGTAGGTGTCCCGGGGCGCGGGCGTCTGGTGAGTCTCCCACGCCGCCCCGCCCGCCTCTCCGCTGCTGCGCGTCTTGTGGTGGATGTGGAAGCCGTGGGCGTAGGCGAACTCGGTATGCCCCCACATCTCGCGCCGGTCGGCGGCCATGATGCCGGGCATCTCGTCTATCTTCGCCTCGTGGCCGTGGGTGGCGGCGAGCATCACCCGGCCCCATCGGTAGAACCAGAACAGGGACGGGTCGATGTCCACGACCACACGCTCGTCGTCCCGGAACCACGCCTTGAGGAAGTGGGCGATGGCGATGGCGGAATCGGGGTCGTGGTTGCCCGGCAGGAACCGGACGACCACGCGCTCATACTTGAGCAGGGCCATCTCCACCACGCGGACGGCCAGCGACTCGGCCTTCCCGAGCACCACCGCATACGGCTCGGCCACCTCCAGCCGGTTGCCGGAGCGCCGCGTCTCGCGCGTGTCGTCGTCGGCGTGCAGCATGTCGCCGCCGCCGAGGATGACCGCGGTGTGCGCCGCCGGCGACCGCCGGATCAGGTCCTCGAACATCGCGAAGATCAGATCGACCGCGAGATCGAGGCTCCAGTCCGACGAGGCCGTCTGGCCGTTGAGGTGCATCCCGAGGTGCAGGTCGGGCAGCGGGTAGAGATTCAGGAGGTCGGGTTCGAGGTCGGCCCGTGGCAGGAGCGCGGGCCGTTCGTAGGCCGGGCTGGGGGCGTAGAGTTCAGCCGCGATCCTTGCGGCCTCGGCGAGGTCTGCCGGGTCGATCCCGCCGCGCGCCGTCTTGACCCACTTCTGGACCACGTTGCCGTTGGCGTCGAGCAGCGCGCTCTCGCCCTTGACCGTGTGGCCCTCCGGCACCTCGAAGCTGTCCTCGCTCGGGGCAAGCCCGGTCCTGATGCTCTGGGTCTTGAGGAAGCCGTCCGCGTCGTAGGTCGCCGACTGGCTCTTTATGACGTGGCCGGGAAGCGGCTGCATCGGCAGCTTGCCGTCGAGGCCGCGGAGGAAGTAGCGCAGCAGGCGGTTGGAGAATGTATGTCGGGCGACCCCTATGGCCCGCGCCGCGGCGATTTCGCTGCCGTGGACTTGGTAGGCGTGGAACGCCTCGATCAGCTTGCGGTCGTAGTCCGTAAGCTGCCGGTTCTCGTCGGACATGCTGCGCTCCTCGCAGGGGCGCTCCTCGGGCACACCCTAGTCCGCGCGCGGCGATTCTTCAACCTCAAGAGGAACTTCGCGCTTTGAGTTTTCGGATGGCCTTCTCGACCGTTTTCCGGGCATAGGGCGGCGCGGTCGTGCCCTGGCTGAACTTGTAGACCAGTTCGCCCTCGTAATAGACGAGATAGTGCTTGGAAGCCGACCGAAGATCGACCTCCAGCCCGGCCTTCCTGAACGCCCGCAGCACGTCGCGCCCGGCCTTCGGGATGACGGGGCGACCGCTCATGCCGGCCCTGCCCTGCCGCGCGGTCGCCGGGAGGCAATCCCGCGCTGGGCGGCCTTCCGCTGGTCTGACAGCGCCTTCGCCTCCGACCCGGCGGAAGCCGACACCAGCCGTTGCGGCATCTTCTTCGCGCTGATCGGGCGGCAGAGCGACTCGACGCTCTCGTCGTCCTTCCAGTTCTCCATCTGTTCACGGTCGATCATCCCAGCAGGTCCTCCACATCCATGTCGTCCGCCTCGCCCGCGAACTGCGAGTCCCACTCCTCCATCGCGCGCCGGATGGCAGCCTGCGGTGTTCGCAGGATCGAATGGCAGGGTTTCCCGAGGTCGGATTTCGGGCTGATGATGGCCTGGAACGCGGCGTCCTCGCCGCGGCCGGGCCTGTCGAGGCGCTGGAGCCTGACGGAATCAAGGCGCTCGTCGCGCAGCAGGGCGAAGAAACGATCCTCGACGCTCATACGACCCTCCAGCGGCCTATGGTCTGGCGCAGCATGACGCGCGGGCCATGCGGCGTGTTGACCGTCACGAACTCCCGGGGTTCGCCGCGCGCGACGAGCGTGTCCACCGGCACGATCCCGTCGTCCGGGTCATCCGGCCCGAGACTCCAGCCGCGCTCCTCGCAGATGTCGGTGACGCGGTGATGGGTCAGGCCGGTGATCTGGGCCAGTTCCGCCGCGCTGCACTCTCCGCGCATCGCGCGCATCGTCCGCCAGATCAGGAAGGCGTCTGCCTTTCGCCGGATTCTGCGCTTGCGATCCGCCGCGGCGCGGGCCAGCACGAGCCGATCGAGCAGGACCTGCCGGTGTTCAGCTTGCATCCTTGATCTCCCCGAGGTCCTGTTCCCGGATCGCGGCGGCCCGGCGGGCCATCGCCGCGACGATGCACCAGACGGAATTGAGCCGCGGGATGTTCCGCATCCTGAACTCAAGACGGCTCGCGGGCAGACCGGCGTCCTCGAAGGCGTCCTCGACGGCGACCACATCGTAGTCGGACAGGTCGGCGAGGTCGGTCACGTTGGTCAGCTTCGCCGCGGCGATCCGGCGGCCGTTCAACTGGATGTCGATTGTCAGCATTGCTCGGGGGTCTCCCTGTCTGGGTGCATGTCCGTGGGCCGGCGTGCGGGCGCGGTCGGCGGCGCGGCGGCGAGGGCGGCCCGGAGGCCGCGGACGGCCTCCTGGCGATCATCTTCGAGGTCTCCGATGAGCCGGATCGAGGCGAGGACCTTGAGGGCCTGGCGCTCGACGGCGCGATGCTGCTCGTCCGTCACCACGGCCACGCCTCGTGCTGGGCGGCCACGGCCACGAGCAGGGCGATCTGCCCGGCGAGTAGGAGGCCCCAGCCGAGCGCCCGGCGCACGGCCTCGGAGAAGTGGCGGCGGGCCTGGCGGCGGCGCTCCAGTTCGTTCAGCCGGTCGATCTCGTCCTGCCCCATGAGCGGGATGAATCCGTTGCGTCCGGTCATCGTCAGGTCCTCCTCTTGAACAGGGCCAGCGCGCCGAGCGCGGTCAGCAGCACGAGGCCGGCGGCCGGTGTCGGGACGGCGGCCGGATCGGGCGGCGGGCTGGCGATGGGCGGGAAGTCGTTGTTGAACATGAACTCCAGAAGGGCGCGCTCGGAGACCCCGAGGAGTTCGGCGAGGGTGCAGCGCGGTGCGTCCGCGGGCCAGACCGTCAGCGCGGCGTCAAGGCCCGGCGGCGGGGCGGCACAGCCGCTTTCGGTGATCTCGGCAAGGTAGGGGGTCTGGGTCATCACGCCATGCCCAGGGCTGCGCGATACATCTCAAGGACGGCTTCCTCCTCGGCGATGTCATCCGGCTCGCGCTTTCGCTCGGCGATGATCTTCCGCATGACCTTCGTGTCGTAGCCGCGCGCCTTGGCCACGGACATCACCTCCTTCTGCTGCTCGGCGATCTCCTTCTTCTCGACCTCCAGGCGCTCATACCGCTCGATGAACTGGCGCAGTTCCGCCGCGCTCACGCGGTAGCTGTCGGGCGTGTCGCCCGAGTTGTGTCCGATCATGTCGTCAATGTCGTCGCTCAAGGTGAATCACTCCTCTTTCGGTTGATAACCAGGTCAGAATCCGAGGTAGGGCAGGAGGTGGATCATCCCCGCCTCCCCCTCGGCGATCTCCAGTTCCAGCGGCTCCGCGCGCATCCCCGGCGGCGGCAGCACCACCTCCACGTAGTCCGGGCACGGCACGTCGCAGAGGCTGTTCTGCGTCTCCAGGTGCCGCAGGACGAGCGGGCCGTGGGGCGTCTCCACCACGCTCTCCTGCCAGCCGGGCATGGCCGAACGGACCTCGTTGTTCACGATGACCATCCCGACCGCGCCCTCGGGCAGCAGGTCGCCCTCGTAATAGTCGAACAGGGGGAGGGGCGCGTCCCGCTCCGCGACGGGCTGCGCGGCCCCTCCCCCGGCGAGAAGGAGGACAAGCGCCGTGTGTGTGGCTGTCCCTCGCATGTGGTGTCCTCCTTCCCGTTTCTGTCAGGGGCGGTCGGTCCCTTGGAGACCGAGCGAGGCTGGCGGCCTCGCCCGGGCACCCCTGCCCTTCTTCCCGGCTCAGAACTGATTCCGTTTCGGTGCCTCCGTCATACGTGCGGCCCGGGGGATACGTCAACAGAAAGGTGAAAGATTATCTGCCTCGGCGGTGAGTGATCTTTCACATTTTCGGTTGACCGGGGGTGCAAATGCCCCTATTCGGAGGTCAGCGACGACGAAACAAAGGAGGAATCACCGGATGCAAACCCAGGAGTTCGACAGCCCTTTCGCCGAGCGCGCCTTCTCCCGTCTCCACGACGCGGCGGACCAACTCAAGCAGATCGGCCTGCGGGGCCTCGCCGAGGAGGCCGAGGCGCTGGCCGACAAGGTGCTGGACGAGTGTGGCATCCCGCCCGAGGACGCATGACCAACCGCGAACTCTACCGCGCCCGGGTCACGCTCGGCCTGAGTCGCGTGCAGATGGCCGCGATGCTCGACACCGACCCCACGACCGTCAAGAAGTGGGAGACCGCGGAGACGAACGTCTCCTACCGCCCGCCGCCGGCCCGCGTGATCCGGCTGATGCAAGCCTATCTGGACGGCTGGAGGCCCGACGACTGGCCCGAGATACAGGAGGACCCGACATGATCTGCCCCGTCTGCCACGGCACCGGCCTCGTTAACCGGCACTTCTCCGGCGATGCCGGAACCGCCCTCCAGACCTTCCCCTGCCCCGAGTGCGGGGGCGCGGGGATCGGCCACTGTTGCGACGGGCACCAGCCGACCGCGCGCGACGAGGAGATCGCCTGCGCGCGGCCCGACAATCAACCGAAAGAGGAGTATTGAACATGGCCCTGCAAGCAACCGCCGTGTCCGCCGGGGACACCGGGAACTGGCGCCCCGCCTGGTCCTGCCCCATGGGCGGAACCCGGATCGTGGAGTGGTCCGAGTATCCATCCTACCAGGGGGCCGTGATCCGGGCACAGGAAATCCTGGAGGCCGGGTTCGCTCGGCACCGGGAGAACCCGGAAACCGAAAACCGTTCGACGGAATCGTTTCAACCGAAAGAGGAGGACTACCCCATGA
>CAZUVG010000017.1:0-4445 GCA_964623765.1 uncultured Roseicyclus sp. | reverse complement strand
GAGGACGAGCGCCTGCGCGCCGTGTTCCGCGACGTGGACTACTCGGAGATCGAGAAACGGATGGCGACCCTTTTCTCCCGCCCGGAGGACCTTATGGCCCTGGCCGGGGAGATTCACGCGGAGAACGTCGCGGCCGGCTGGTGGGACGGTTGGCTGGACTACAAGCCCGCCCGGCACAAGACGGCCATGATGCTCGTCATCTCCGAACTCGCCGAGGCGATGGAGGGCGACCGGAAGGACCTGATGGACGACCACCTGCCCCACCACCAGATGTTCGACGTGGAACTGGCAGACGCGGCGATCCGGCTGCTCGATCTCGCGGGGGCCTACGACCTGAACCTTCGGGTCAACGTGTTCGAGGGTTTCTGTTTCGTCTCGGAGATGGTCGGCCTGACGCCGCCCGAGCAGCTTTACCTCGTCATCCACAACGCGCTCAGGGTGGAGAACGACGAGTTGCAGGCCGAGTTGATGCTGGCCGGAGTTTGGGGTGTCGCCCTCCTCCACGGGATCAACCTGCCCCCGATCATACAGGAGAAACGGGAATACAACCGCCGCCGAGCCGACCACAAGCGCGAGAACCGCGCCGCGGCCAACGGCAAGAGGTATTGAGATGGGACACAACACCCACTGGATCGTCGGCCTGCTCGCCGCCGTCGCCCTGCTCGTCGTGTTCTTCGGCGGATGGGCGACCCTTCTTTTCGCTGCCTTAGCCCTTGGAGGACTCTGATGCCCACCGGATTTCAATATGCCTGCGCCGAGACCGTCGAGGAAGCGACCAAGGTGCTGAACAACGCGATCCGCACGGCCCGGAAGTTCGGGGCCGAGGTTCGCCTGTCGCTCGCCTATGCCGAGGACGCGGAGTGGGTGAAGGCGGCGATCACGCTCCCGGAGGAGCCGGAGGACGACGAGGAGGACATGCTGAAATGACCGCCCGGTTCTACAAGAGGGAGCCGCCGCTGTTCTACTGCGCCCCGGAGGGGGTGCCGACCCTCGTGCCCTGCGCCTTCTGCGGCAAGAAGGACCTGCGGGTGATCGGGCCGCGGCAGGCCACCTACCTCGCCTGCCCCGACTGCGGGGCGACCGGGCCGGTAGGGAACGGGCTGGTGGCGGCCGTCACCTGGTATCTGGGCCGCCCGTATGGATCGCTCCCGGCCGAGGCCAAGTCGCTCGACTGAACCGCCCGGATGAATCGCTCGACCGTTGGGCAAAATCGCTCGACGGAATCGTTTTCGAGATTCGGTGAACCCTGGGTGAAAATCGTTCCGGGTTCGCCGTGACCAGACCACCAACCGAAAGCTGCGGCTTCACCCTGAAAGGAGATCGAGATGCCCCTGTTCCTCGCGGAGCGTAACACGAACACCGGGCGGATGCGCGTCCGCCTCAACCGCAACCCCGACCTCACCGGCTTTCAGGCGTTCGTCGCGGGCACCATCGAGGCCGTGAACTGGACCCTTCCGCGGTTCTTCACCGGCTTCGTGTGGGGGTTCGCCTTCATGCTGGGCCTCTGGCTGTTCGGCACCCTGATCGGCCTGCGATAGGACGAGAACCGGCCAGGCCCACGAAGTTGCCCAGAGAGGGTCGAGGTTCTGCCACGGCTCTCCGGTATCCCTGCCCCCGGAAAGGAGGATCGACATGCACCCATTCACACAGGCCGTCGTTGCCGCGTGCTGCCTCGCCCTCGTGGCGATGGGCGGCTACGCCCTGACCCTGATGGACGAGCCTCGTCGCGTCGTCTCGATCGAGGAGCCGCCGAGCGCGGTCGAGCGGAGCATCGAGGAGCATTGCCGGATCACCCGCCAGATCGACCCCACGGGGACCGCGACGGCGATGGGCCGGCGCAACCCTCAGTGCTACGAGGAATGACCCGGGGGTCATAACCGGGCGCTATGACGCCCGGCTCATTTTCGGAACCGGCCAGACCCACGAAGTTGCCGAAATTTTGGGACCGGCCAGACCTACGAAGTTGCCGAAATTTTGGGACCGGCCAGACCCACGAAGTTGCGCAGGGAAAGCCAGGCGCGCGGATGCGCGCGCCCGGGCGATCCCCGATCCGGGTCGCTCGATACCTGAACTAAACCGTTCTGTTTAGCTGCTGTCGCTGCGCTGCCGCATTGCGCGGCGGCGCGGCAAGCGCCTGGCGGCGGCCCGGGCGGGCCAGCTTTCTTTTCGCTTTTCGGTTGACACACGGGGCAACCGCCCCTTAGTCGTGGTGCCAGACGCAACAGAAAATGGAGGTTTCCCCGAATGCCCCTCACGATCTGCCCCCATGACATGGAACCGCGGTATTCCGTCTATGGCCGCGATAGCGGAAGGCCCGTCCGGTTCGGCCCGTTCACCGTGCACCTGGTTCACGATGAATTGTCCGAATGCCCTTGGCAGGACTGGCCGGATGGGCTTGTCCCCGTCGCCTACGTCGCCGGGCGCGACGGTCTGACCGTCTTTGACTTGGGCGACGGAATCGAGTCGCCTTTCGAGGCCATGAGCGACGGCCAAATCTCCCGGCACTGGCGGGGAATCTGCGATGCGCTTGACTATGACCGGGCGGCCCACAACGAGGAGGCCAAGCGCGACCGGGCGACTTGGGGCGGCGATCTGGCAGAGCACCGGCGCGACCTGTTCCGCGACTTCCTGGCCGGGATCAAGTCGGAATCTCTTAGGTGCTACCTAGACGCGCTGCAAGCGGTCTGGAACATCGCCGGGGCGCACGCCCTGCGAATCGGACTCAATGGCTATTCGCAGGGCGATCACCTTGACGCGCTGTTAGTCTATAACCGCAACACGGCGGAACGTCACGGCAACCCGTGGCCCCTTCGGCATGACGTGGCCGCCGACCTGGAAAGCGAAGCCGAACTTTTGCGCTCCTGGGCCTTCGGGGACGTGTGGGGATTCATCGTCGAGGATCAGGACGGGGGGCACGTCGACTCGTGCTTCGGCTTTTATGGCTGTTACTTCGACGGCGACCCCGGCGGCGGTGGCTACGTCCTGACGCAAGCTGCGGAGGCTGTTGAAACGGCATTGCACAATGCCATGGAGGTAGCCGCGAACGCCGAGCACGCCGCGCGCGGGGACTTCCGCGACCTGCGCCGCGAATGGCGGGACGCCCGCGCCCGCGCTGGCGGCCTCACGGGCGGCGCGATCTGCAAGGCACTGGAGTCGGAGGCCCGCCGACTGGTCGCACGGTGGCGGGACGCCCGCAACACTTATCGCACCTGCGCCGCCGCGCTGGCCTGAATTTCAACCTACAGAAAAGGAGTCAACCGATATGGATAACCCAACGATTGCCGAGTCCCTGAGCCTCGCGGATGTATTCGCGGAACCGATCTTCACCGAATGGGACAGATTCGATTCCGTCACCGGGGAACCCGAATGGCGGGTTGTCCTGCCCCCGGCGGACGAGTCGGCGCTGGATGAATACTGGCCCGAATGGCGGGAAGACTCGGACGTGCTGGCGGAAGCCGCCGACACGGGGCAAACGGAACTCGGGGCGGCCCTTGACCTTTGGGACGATTGGCGCGGCGGGGCGGCCGACGCGCGGCAGGTATGGGAAGAATCGTTCTGGCCCATGATGAATTTCCGGTATCCGATCACGCTGGCCCACGGGCTTGACCCGGTTGAAGCCGCGCGCCGGATCGACCGGGCCGCCGGTTGCGTCTCGCTTGTCGAGGGCGAAGATTGGCGCGGCGAGGCGGTCTATTCGCTCGCACTGACCGGGGGCGGCATGGATTTGTCGTGGAACATCTGCGCGGCCTACGCCGCCGCCGGGAACGTGCCGCCGGTGCATTTCCTTCGCGACCTGCCCCATATGGCGGGGCCGGGAAGCTACGGCGCGACCGTGCGCGACGATTCCGCAAAGCTGGTCCTGGCCGGTATGCGCCGCGCGGCGGAGCACTTGCGCGGGCTGGCGGATCGGCTGGACTCCGATTGGGCGGAGCGCGTGAAAGGGGGTGACGCATGACCGGGCCGAAAGTGACCTTGCACCGCTTCCGCGACCGGGCCGCCGTGGCGATCACCGGGACCGGCGGGGGAACCGTCTACCTTGACGCCAAGGCGGCGCGGGCGCTCGCCCGCGAGGCCGCGCGGCTGGCCCGGTCCCTTGAGCGCGAGACCTTCGCGGAGTCCAGCTTCGCGGGGGCCGAGATTGAAGCCAAGCGGGGGCCGGTGTGACGGGCCGCCGGAGAGCGCCGGAGAGCGCCGCCGGGGGCCTTCCCCTGTCCGTCCGGGCATGGCTGGCCCTGCGGGAAGCCGGGCCGCCCCGACAATCGAGGGGGTCGGTGTGATGCTGGGACACTCTTACGGCGTCTTGTGCGGCTGGCTGGCCTTTTCGTCCGGGGACGTGGGGACGGCGGGAGTCCTGTTCCTGCTATACCTGGCCGGGGCCGCGTTCCTTGATTGAGCCGCGCGAACTTTTCGCTTTTTCGTTGACACCGGGGGCAAATGCCCCCACG
>CAZUVG010000016.1:0-18162 GCA_964623765.1 uncultured Roseicyclus sp. | reverse complement strand
CCTGTCGGGCGTGAAGCTGATCGCCGAGCCGTGGGACATCGGCCCCGGCGGCTATCAGCTGGGCGCCTATCCCGCGCCCTTCCTCGAATGGAACGACAAGTATCGCGACGGGGTCAGGCGGTTCTGGCGCGGCGATCCGGGCACGCTCAAGCACGTGGCCGGCGGGATCCTGGGCTCTCACGGGACCTTCGCCCATGACGGGCGCCGCCCATGGGCCAGCGTCAACTTCGTCACCGCGCACGACGGGTTCACGCTCAACGACCTCGTCTCCTACAACGACAAGCACAACGAGGCGAACCAGGAGGGCAATGCCGACGGCCATTCCCACAACCTCAGCTGGAACTGCGGGGCGGAGGGGCCGACGGACGATCCCGAGATCAACGCGCTGAGGTTCCGGCAGCGGCGCAACCTGGTGGCGACGCTTCTCCTCAGCCAGGGCACGCCGATGATCCTAATGGGCGACGAGCGGGGGCGGACGCAGGACGGCAACAACAATGCCTATTGCCAGCCGGGACCGATCAACTGGCAGGACTGGGCGCCGCCCGAGGAAGAACGCGACTTCGAGGATTTCGTGTGCCGCGTCATCCGGGTGCGCATGAGCCGCGGCCTGTTCCTCGCCGAACGCTTCCTGCACGCGGGTCCCGACGCGCGGCGCAACCGTTTCGCCAAGTGGCTGCGCCCCGACGGGGATGAAATGCGGCCCGAGGACTGGGAACACGGCGACAGCCGCGCTGTCGGCCTTCTCATGCACGAGGAGACGAGGTTCATCCTCATGGCGATGAACGCCTCGGACGCCGATCTCGAGTTCCAGCTGCCGGGGGGCGCGGATCGTGCCTGGGCGCTGCTCGTGGACACCGATCGCGGCATTGCCGACTGGCGCGGGCGCTGGGAGGTCCACGGGGGAACCACGCCGCTCAAGGCGCGCTCCCTGATGCTCATGGAGACGGGCATTGACCGCTGAGGGCTACACCTGGGGGGCGCTGCCCGCCGGTGGCGGACGGTGGCGCTTCCGGCTCTGGGCGCCCGGGGTGGATACGCTGACGCTCCGCGTGGGCGGTCGGGAGACCGGGATGCGCCCGGGCGCCGGAGGCTGGTTCGAGACCGAGGCGGAGGCGAAGGAAGGCGAGGAATACCTTTACGTTCTTCCCGACGGCCTGGCCGTACCGGACCCGGCGGCGCGCAGGCAGGCCGGCGACGTGCACGGGGCCTCGCTTCTGACGCGTCCGCGCGTGCCGAGGTCCTGGAGGGGGCGACCCTGGCCGGAGGCGGTTATCTACGAGGTCCATCTCGGGACCTTCACCGGCGAGGGCAGCTACCGCGCCGCGATCGGAGAACTCGATCGCCTCGCCCGGCTCGGGATCACGGCTATCGAGATCATGCCCGTGGCCCAGTTCGGCGGCGACCGGGGCTGGGGCTACGACGGGGTTCTGCCATACTGCCCGCACAACACCCATGGCAGTTCCGACGATCTTGCGGCGCTGATCGATGCGGCGCATGACCGGGGGCTGATGGTGCTGCTGGACGTGGTCTACAACCATTTCGGGCCGGACGGGAACTACCTGCCCGCCTACGCGCCCGCCTTCTTCGACGAGAAGCGCCACACGCCATGGGGCGCGGGCATCGACTTCACGCAAGCGCCCGTCCGGCGCTTCTTCATCGAGAACGCGCTCTACTGGCTGGGGGAGTTCGGGTTCGATGGCCTGCGGTTCGACGCGATCGACCAGATCGCGGATCCCTCCGAGCCGGAGCTTCTCGTGGAACTCGCCCGCGAGGTCCGCGCGCGGCTGCCCGGCCGTCACATCCACCTGACGACCGAGGACAACCGCAACGTCACCCACCTTGTCGGACGGGGCGAGGGCGGCGCCGTGCCCCTCCACACCGCCGAGTGGAACGACGACATGCACAACGCCGCCCACGTTCTGGCGACGGGCGAGGACGAGGACTATTACGCGCCCTTCGCGGACGATCCTCTCGCTCACCTGGGACGCGCGCTGGCCGAGGGCTTCGCGTTCCAGGGGCAGGCGCAGTGTGGGGGAAGGGGTCCGCGCGGGGAGCCTTCGGCGCATCTGCCGCCGACGGCTTTCGTCGACTTCCTCCAGAACCACGACCAGACCGGCAACCGCGCGCTGGGCGAACGGCTGATCTCTCTGACCGACGCTGACACGCTGTCGGCGCTGACCGCCATCCTGGTGCTTTCGCCGCACATCCCGCTGATCTTCATGGGCGAGGAATACGGCGAAACCCGGCCGTTCCTGTTCTTCGCCCATTTCGGCGACGAGCTCGACGACGCCGTCCGCGAGGGGCGGCGGGCGGAGTTCGAGGGCTTTTCCGACTTCACGGGACAGGAGGTGCCGGACCCGATCGCGGAGGCGACGTTCCATGCCTCGCGGCTCGACCCCGCACGGCGCGACAGCACGGCGGGTCAGGCGCACATGGACCGCCTTGCCACTCTACTCGACCTGCGGCACCGACTGATCGTGCCGCGGCTGGCTGCGACCGGTGGCCATTGCGGCCGGTGTCTCGAGGCGAGCGACGGGCGGCTTGCCGTGGACTGGCGCCTCGGCGACGCGATCCTGTCGGTTCGCGCGCGGTTCGGCGCCGCGGCGCTGCCCGGGATGCCGGGGCCGGAAATCCACCGGACGGGCGATCCGGAGGCGCATGCCGAAACCGTCCATACCCTCGGGCCTGCGTGATGGCGATGCGGCTGCCCACCAGTTGCTATCGCCTGCAGTTCCGGCGGGGCATGGATTTCGACCGGGCGGCCGGTCTCGCGCCCTATCTGGCGGGTCTCGGCATCGGCCATCTCTATGCCTCGCCCCTGTTCACGGCGACAAAGGGTTCGACGCACGGCTACGACGTGACGAACCCGGCCGAAATCGAGCCCGCGCTCGGGGGGCGCGAGGGCCTCGGCCGGCTTTCGGCGGCGCTGAAGGCGCATGGCATCGGACTGATCCTCGACATCGTGCCGAACCACATGGCCTTCGCGCCTGAAACGCCATGGCTCCGCGACGTGCTGAGGCGCGGCAAGGACAGCCGCTACGCCCGCCATTTCGATCTTGACCCCGCGGCAGAGCGCATCCGCTTGCCGTGGCTGCCCGCACCCTTCGCGGAGGTGCTGGGCGATCCCGGTTTCGACATCGAGGACGATCCCGACGGCCCGGTTCTCGTCACGGGCGGCCTGCGGGTGCCGCTTGCCGAAACCGGTTCCCTCGAGACGGCACGCAGGGGCGAGCCGGGGGCGCTTCGCGCGCTCCATGCCGAGCAGCCATGGCGTCTCGTCCACTGGCGAACGGAGCACGACGCGATCAGCCACCGGCGCTTCTTCTCGATCACCGGCCTCATCGGCGTGCGCGTCGAGGACAAGCCGGTCTTCGAGGACGTCCATGCACTCCTGTTCGAACTGATCGGGGAGGGTATCGTCGACGGCATCCGCATCGACCACATCGATGGCCTCGCCGATCCCGACGCCTATCTCCGACGCCTGCGGGAGCGGATTCCGGACACCCCTGTTTGGGTGGAGAAAATCCTTTCGGGCCTCGAGGTTCTGCCACCGCAATGGCCGATCCAGGGGACCACGGGCTACGTCGCCGCCCGCGCGCTATCCCGCCTTCTGACCGAGGCCGAGGGGCTCGACCGGATTGCCGCGACCTACCGCGAGACCACCGGGCGGCAGGACACGGTGGACGAGGTGATCTGGACCGCGCGTCACCAGGTGATGACTCACGACCTCGCAGCCGAGCTCTGGTCGCTCCAGCACATGTTCGCGGGGATTGCCGCCTCGGATCCGCTTGGCGTGGAGTTCGGGCAGGAGACGCTGCGCGACGCGCTGCTGGAGTTCATCGCGGCCTTCCCCCGTTACCGCACCTACATGACCGAGACGACGATCTCCTCGGCCGACGCCGCGCTCGTCCACGCCACCGTGGGCCGCGCCGTTCGGCGGCTGAACCACCCGGGCGCGCTGCCCTTTCTCGCCGATGTGCTGACGCGCCCCGACGCGGAAACCGCGCGCTTTCGCCTCAGGATGCAGCAGGTCACTGGCGCCGCGGTCGCCAAGAGCGCGGAAGACACCGCCTTCTACCGGGAGGTGCGGCTTCTGTCCGCCAACGAGGTCGGTGGCGAGCCCGACGACGACCCGCTCGGCATCGACGGCTTCCACCGCGCGATGGAACGGCGGGCCGAGCAGATGCCGCATGGCCTCACCCTCACCTCCTCGCACGACACCAAGCGGTCCGAGGACGCGCGGATGCGCATCGCCGCGATCACGCGCAAGCCCGAGGCGTTCGAGGCGTGGTTCCGCATCTGCCGTGGCTTCGCGCCGCCGCGTCTCAACCCCAACCTCGTCTGGTACATCGCCCAGACCTTCCTCGCGCTGCAGCCCGACGACGGCGACATGGGCGCGCGGCTGGCAGGTCACGTGGTCAAGGCGCTGCGCGAGGCCAAGAGCGAGAGTTTCTGGACCGCCCCCGACCATGAACTGGAGGAGGCCGCGCAGGCGTTCTGCCGGCGCCTGGCCAGCCACTTCCCCCGCCACGCGCCCGAGGTGGCCGACATCGTCGAGGCCGCGGGCAGGCTGACCCTCGTGCAGACCGCGCTGAAACTGACGATCCCGGGCATCCCCGACATCTACCAGGGCTGCGAACTGCCCTTCCATGCGCTGACCGATCCCGACAATCGGCGCGCTGTCGATTTCGATCTGCGCCGTCGGGCCCTGGATGATCCGGGAGTGCTGGGCGACGGACTCGACCGGGCGAAGTTCGACCTGACGCGCCGCCTTCTCTGGCTGCGCCGGGAGGCGGCGGATCTGTTCCTGCATGGCGGCTACGAACGGCTTGAGGCGCCGCCGCGTGTCTGCGCCTTCGCCCGGACCATGCCGGGCCGGCGCCTTGCGGTGGCGGTGCACTCCGACGAGGACGACGTCGCGTTGGAGCAGGTCCTTCCGCCTGGCGATCGCGTCTGGCCTGACCGCGGAAGCGGCGGCCCCGTCTGCATCGTGATGGCCGCCACGGGGTGAAAGCCGCCCCGGTCAAGGCCCCTGGCGGGACCGTGACAGGCGCGCATCGGCAAGATGCCATCTACCTGCCTCAAGCCGAACAAAACCCCGGTCTAGGCTACGACATGGAGCGTGGCCGGGAGAACCGGGCAGGCGCCCCGATTGCAGGGGACCGGCTGCGAGGAGACGGGTGTGCACAAGTCATGATCGCCGGGCCGACAGACATCGCGCGCGACAAGCCGCAGATCCTCGTCGTCGACGACGAGCCCGATCTTCTCGAGATCCTCTGCGTCGCGATGACGTCGCTGCGTCTCTACAGGGTCGCTGCGGCCGTCTCGGCAGCGGCCGCGTTGGAGCGAATCGCGCACGCATCCAGTGCTTTCGATGTCTTCCTGCTCGACATCCAGATGCCGGTGATGGGGGGGCTCGAGCTTCTGTCGGAGATTCGTCGCATGCCACTCTACACGGAGACGCCGGTCATCATGCTGACGGCGATGAGCGACCGGAAATACATCGACGCCGCGTTCCGGCAAGGTGCGAACGACTACGTCACGAAGCCCTTCGATTACGACGACCTCTTCGACCGGATCGACGCGGCCCATGCGCTCCGGCGAAATCGGGAGCACGAGGGATGAGCGGCCTACCGGATGGTCGCCCGGCAGTGCCGCGGGCCGTGCCGGGACCTGGCGGGAGACTGGCGGTGCCATCGTCTTGGCACGGCCGGACAGGCCGTCACGCGCGCCTTAAAATGATCAAACTTTCAACAGACTCTCGAGGTCTGATGCCACGACAGGGCAGGGCGTGCCTCGCAAGGCGCCGACACGCACGTGCCGAACCACCCGCCACCCGGGCACCATGGCAAGCCCCCCGGCGCGGATGGAGCGGTGCGCGCGTGGGATCGGCGTGGGCGGGTACCGGTCTGCAACCGACGGTGAGTCGAGCGAACGCGATGAACGCGCAAGAAACGAGATGGCGATGAGCGCTCTCGTGCCCCCGGGCAGCGAGACGGACGGCGACGGCATGGTCGGGCGCCAGCTTCAGCATCTGCGGGACTACTCGGATGCCGTCTTCGCGCTCACGTGGCAGCGTCAGGGCATCTTCGCCGCCGCGGCCCTCCTGACGGCCTTCTTCTTCGATCCCTGGAAGGCGGCGGTCTTCTTCGCGCTTACCATGGCCTGCGAGGCTGCCGACCTGCTGATCGCGCGATACGTCCCGCGCATTGCGCCGGATGACCGGCGCGCCGCCCGGCGGGCATTCTTCTTGTTCCTTGCCACCACGGTGATCAGCTGTGCCGCCATCAGCGGCTACGTGATCTGGGTCGCGCTGATGCAGGACGTGGGGGGCAATTTCATGCCCCTCTTCTTCCTGTTCGCCGCCGCGCTCTTCGCCGCGATGAACAATCACCAGATCATCTGGTTCCTCGCCATCCGGCTCACGACCTATGGCGCGGCTTTCATGTTCATCACGCTGAAGGACCTCGTCGTCGTGCGGCCGCCGCTAACTTCGGAGCTGTGGTTGCAGTTCTTCACCGTCATCTTCGTGATGTACTTCCTGATCGACTGCTCCCTGCAGTTCCTGCGGCTTTACCGGCGCAACCTGCGTCACATCCAGGAACTCAAGGTCGAGCACGAGAAGACGAAGGCCGCGCTGGAGGTGAAGTCGCAGTTCGTCTCGATCGTGAGCCACGAGTTGCGCACGCCGCTGACCTCGATCAAGGGCTCCCTCGAACTGATCAACTCCGAGAAGCTCGGTCCGGTGCCCGCACGGATCATGCCGCTGGTTGAGATGGCCAGCAAGAACAGCCGGCGTCTGGCGCACCTGATCGACGACCTGCTCGACCTGCAGAAGATCGAGGCCGGCGAGATGACGTTCAAGCGCGAGCTGGTCAGCGTGCCCGCCCTCGTGTCCGAGGCGATCTCGGACAATTTCGGGCTGGCAGAGAAGTTCCAGGTCACGCTCCGGCAGGAAGCCTCGGACGTGGCGCCGCTCTTCGTGATGGCAGATGCCTCGCGGCTTATGCAGGTCCTGTCGAACATGATCTCGAACGCGGCGAAGTTCTCCTTCGAGGGGGGCGAGGTGGTCGTGGGCTCGGCGGTGAGGGGCGATCGCGTGCGGATCTATGTCCGCGACGAGGGCGTGGGCATCCCGGAGGGATCGAGGGAGAAGGTGTTCGAGCGTTTCACCCAGCTCGATTCCTCCGACCAGCGGCGTGCCGGCGGAACCGGTCTCGGGCTCAGCATATCGCGGGAGATCGTGCAGTCCTTCGGCGGCATCATCGACTACGAGAGCGTGGAGGGCGCAGGTTCGACCTTCTTCGTGGATCTCCCGGCCATCTCGGCCAAGCCCGTGGCGGGCAAGGCGGAGGACGCCGTTCGTCTTCCACGGGCCGCGAACGGCTGAACGGCTATTCCGCGGCCCTCGTTCCCTGCGGCTGGAACCGCGGAACGGCCAGCGCCGCGAGCCGCTTGCGCTCCAGCCGCCCGCGCGCGACGCTGTCGAGGATCAGACCGCAGGTGAACATGAGAAACGCGAGGATGATCAGCGCCACCGTCAGCATCCAGGTGGGCATGCGCGGCACGAGGCCGGTGGCGAAATACTCGTTGAGCACCGGCACGCCGAAGGCGAAGGCAGTGAACAGCGCCGCCAGCGATAGCGCACCGAAGAAGGTCAGCGGCTTGACCTCCTTCATCAGTAGCATGAACGCCGAAAGGATCCGCACACCGTCATGCAGCGTCGAGAGCTTCGAGCTGGAGCCGTCAGGCCGCGTGCCATAGCGCACCGGCATCTCGGCCACCGGCAGGCGCAGTTGCAGCGCGTGGACCGAAAGCTCCGTCTCGATCTCGAAGCCAGTGGACAGTGCCGGGAACGACTTCGCGAAGCGCCGGCTGAAAACGCGGTAGCCTGAGAGGATGTCCTCGAAGCCCTGCCCGAAAATGCTGCGGAAGATCGCGTTGAAGAGACGGTTGCCGAACGCGTGACCGGCCCGCCCGGCATTCTCGGTCACGCCCTCCCGCCGGCCAATCACCATGTCGAGCCTTTCATCGAGGAGACGGCGCACCAGCGCCGGCGCGTCGGCTGGGTCATAGGTGCCGTCGCCGTCGGCCATGACGTAGACGTCGGCCTCGATGTCGGCGAAGGCGGTGCCGACGACGTTGCCCTTGCCGCGCCGGGACACCTCCATCACCTCGGCGCCGGCCGCCCGCGCGCGCTCGGCTGTGGCGTCGGTCGAGCGGTTGTCGCAAACGACGATGCGCGCCCCGGGAAGCGCCGCGCGGAAGCCTTCGACAAGCGGGCCGATTGTCGTCGCCTCGTTCAGACAGGGCAGAAAGACCGCGATGCGCGCGCCGCCGAAGTCGTGATCCGTCATCAATCGGCCTGCCGAGCTATGATTGTTTCATGTGACCGCCCTCATTTCGCCAAACTACCGGATTGTTCTGGCGCCGGGCAACAAGGGACCACGGCATGAGTCTCGTTTCCGCCGCGCCGCGGGTCGATGCGCAACGACACGGACATGGCCCGGTGGGCTCGCTCTGGCTCGCCGTCGCCACGGGTTGGGCCTTCTGTGCGGTACCGGCCCTGGTCGCGCTTTCGCTGAACGGCGGGACGCCGCGGCTCTCGCCGGACGACGCGATGCGGCTGGTGCAGGTTCGCGACCTGCTTGCCGGGCAGGGCTGGTTCGACCCGGTGCAGCCTCGCCTCGGGCCGGAGGGCACGGCGATGCACTGGTCGCGACTGGTGGACCTGCCGATAGCGGCGATCGTGGCGGCGCTGTCCCCGTTCGCGGGACAGGCCGGCGCCGAACGCGCGGCCGCGATCCTCTGGCCTGTCCTGACGCTCGTCCCCGCGGTCTGGGCCATGGCCGCGGCCAGCCGGCGGCTCGGCGGGCCGGGCGCGGCATGGGCGGCGGCGCTTCTGACGGGGGCGGCGCTCGCCCATGCGGGCAAGCACGATCCGGGCAACCTCGATCACCACAACGTCCAGCTCACGCTTACGGCGCTGGTCGCGGCGGGTCTCGTCTGCGCGCCGTTCTCGGCGCGCTGGGCCGCGATGGCGGGCGCCGCCATGGCCGCGAGCCTCGCGGTGGGCGTGGAGAAGGTGCCGCTCCTCGCCGCGATGGGCGCGGGCTTCGCGCTTCTCTGGGTCATGCGTCCGGCTGAACTCGCGCGCCCGGCGATGGCGTTCGGGCTGTCGCTGGCGGCGACGCTGCCCGTCCTTTTCGCCGTCAGCGCCCCGGCCATGGCATGGCGCGGCGGCTATTGCGACGCTCTCTCGCGAGACCTCGCGTTGCCGGTCGTTCTGGGCGGTCTGGGCCTCGCCGCGGCGGCCGCGTCGGTTTCGCGGCGTCCCGCGCTCCCGCGCGTCGCGGCAGTGGCGGCGGTGGCGGGCGTCGCGCTCGGGCTGACCGCGGGCGTCGCGCCAGCCTGCTTCTCCAACCCCGTCGATGCGATCGACCCCGTCCTGCGGGCGAACTGGCTTTCCAACGTCGCTGAGACGCGCACCCTTGCCGAAAGCCTCGCCGACGCGCCGGCCTTCGTGCTGCCGGCCTGGATCGCGGGGCTTGCCGGCGCTTTCGCGTCGCTTGTCCTTGCAACGCGGACACGTCCCGGGCACGGCCTATGGGCAGTCCTGCTCGGAGGTTTCGCCATGGCCTTCGCCGTCGCCGCCTACCAGTTGCGCGGTGCCTCGCAACTGCCGCTTCTGGCGGCGCTTCCGGCCGGGGTCCTCGCCTCATCGCTCTTCGCAGGCAGCCGCGCCACCGGGCTGCGTGGCCCGGGGCTCGCGGCCGTGGCGCTCGCCGTGGCCGCCATGCCGGGGGCCACGGCGCCTCTCGTCAGGATCGCCGCAGGCGGAGCGGAGAGTGGGCCTGACCCCGTCGCCGCCACAGTGCCGTCCGAGGTGCCTGCGCCCGACCTCTGGACCTGTCTCGACGGCGGAACCTTTGACGCGCTTGCGGTGTTGCCGGCCGGGCTGGTTTCATCGAGCTCGAACCTCGGGGCGCATATCCTCCTCGAGACACCGCACCGCGTGCTTTCCGCGCCCTATCACCGCAACGAGGCAGGGTTGCTGGCGCAGATCTCGATCCGCGGTGCCGGGCCAGCGCGCGCCGAGGCCGCACTCCGCCGGCTCGGCGTCGACTACGTGGCGATCTGCGAGGGCGATCCGGAGACGACGTATTCCGTCGACACCCCTCAACCGGGTCTCTTCCCGGCACTCGTGCGCGGCGAGGTGCCGGACTTCCTCGACCCGTTGCCGCGCGCGGCCGGAAGCCCGCTTGCCATCTATGCCGTCAGGCCCGGCTGACCGAACCGAACGAAGGCACCGCCATGCGCCGTGAGACCACCAACCGCATCCGCTTCGTGCTGGAGGACCTGCTGCCGCCGATCCTGCGGGACAGCGCCGCCTTCCGCTGGCTCGCGAGCCGCGTCTGGGGGGGACACATCCTCCGGCTCGCCGAGTTCCGGGCGCGGGCGCCGTATCTCACCGAGGCGGAGTACGAGGCACTCTACCGCGAGCATCCGCGGGTTCACGACGGCACCGACAATTCCGAGGCCTGCATCCTCCGCATCGCCGCCGATGTGACGGGCGAGAGCGTCTGCGACGTGGGCTGCGGCACCGGGGCGCTCCTGCGCCGGATCCGTGAGGCGCGGCCGGAGATCGCCCGGCTGACCGGGGTGGATTTCGTCGTCGACGATGCCGCGGCCATAGATGGCGTGCACTACGTCGCTGCCCGGATCGAGGACCTGCCGTTTGCGGACGGGGCCTTCGACACGGTGGTGTGCACCCACGTGATCGAGCACGTGCTCGACTACCGCCAGGCCATCGCCGAGTTGCGCCGGATCGCACGCCGGCGGGTCATCATCGTCGTCCCCCGCGAGCGCGAATACCGCTATAGCTTCAACCCGCATTTCAACTTCTTTCCCTATGCCCACAGCTTCCTGCGCGCGGTCCACCCCAGCCCGCCCGAGCATCTCTGCGAGGACATCGGTCGCGACATATACTACCGGGAGGATCGCCCCCCGGCCCCGGACATCGCGGCGTCGTCCGGGCGCGACGGGGAGGCGCGGTGCGCGCGCCATGACCGGGAACAGACGGCATGAGCGCGGGTGGCACGGCACCTCTGCTCTGGCTCGGGCTGCTTCTGACACCGCTGATGATCTCGGCCGGTCAGGTCCTGTTCAAGCTGACGGGCGGCCGGATCGAGGCGCGCGGCGATGGCGGGATCGGCGGCCTTCTCCGGACACTTCTCGACCCCTATCTGCTGTCGGCCTTTGCCATATACGGTTCCGCCACGCTCCTGTGGGTTCACGTTCTGCGCCACATGCCGCTGAGCCAGGCGTATCCGTTCATGGCGCTGAGCTTCGTCCTCGTGCCGATTGCCTCGCTTCTCTTCTTCGGCGAGACGCTGGGGCTGCGCTACTGGCTGGGGGCGGGGCTGATCGTGGCGGGAATGCTGGTCATAAACGGTTGACCGCCGGGCCCGCGCGATCGTGACCGCGTGTCGCGCGGCCCGTTGCGTCAGCGACAGGAACCGTCCTGCCCGCGGGCGGTTTGGCCCGCATCATGCTGTCGAAAGTACTCTATGCCATCGGCGGTCTCGTCATCGTGGCGGCCGGCGTTGCAGCCGCGTTCTTCGCGGGTCGGCTCGGCGAGGCCGAGACGGCGTCCCCGCCTGCCGCCCCGCTGGTCGAGGTGGCGCGACCCGAGGCCGTCGCCGCACCGCCCTCCATCGCCGAGACAGGCTTCGTCCGGGCGGCGGAGCGGATCGCGGTAACGCCCGAGGTTTCCGGGCGGGTCGTCGAGATCGGCGAGCATTTCTCGCTGGGCGCAAGGGTGCGGGACGGCGACCTCCTGGTGCGGCTCTCCTCCACCGCCATCGAGACGGACGTGACCCGGGCCGAGGCCCGTCTCGCCCGGGCCGAGGCCGCCGAGGCGCAGGTCTCCGCGGCGCTCGCCCGGCAGGAGGAACTGGCCGAGAGCGACTTCACCGCAGAGGCCGAGCTCGAGCGCGTCGCCGCCGACGCCGCCGCGGCCAGCGCCGAGGTGGCGCAGGCCGAAGCCGCGCTCGAGGCAGCGCGCACCCGGCTCGAGGACACACGCCTCACGGCGCCCTTTGACGCGCTGGTGATCGCCGAGGACGCCTCGCCCGGGCAGCTTCTGCAGGTGGGCGAGCGCATCGGCACCATCGTCGCGGCGAATGTCGCCGAGGTGCGCACGGGCCTGACCGAGCGCGACTTCCGCCGCCTGCGGGAGGGTGGCCCGATCGAGGGCCGCGAGGTGCGGGTCGAGGTGGAGGGCGAGGCCATCCCCGGGACCATCGCCGCCTTCGCCCCCGCCCTCGAGGGGCAGGCACGGACCGTCGAGATCGTCGTGGAGGTGGAGGATCCCTTCAGCGCGGCGCGGGGCCTGATCCTCAACGGCATCGTCACGGTGGTCATCCCGCTGCCCGAAAGCGACCGGCAGCTTTACCGCCTGCCGGATGGCGCGCTGCAGGTGGGCGAGCGTCTCTGGCGGGTGACGGCGGAGAACCGGCTCGAGGCGGTCGATGCCACGATCGAGCGGCGCGGCGAGGGGGCGGTATTCGTTGCTTCCGACACGCTCTCGCCCGACGACCGCATCCTGCTGACGCAGGTGCCCAACCCGCTGCCGGGGCTCGAGGTTCGCCTGCGCGGGGAAACGGGCGGGGCGCAGGCGGAGGACGGCGCGTGACAGGGCTCATCGAAGGCGCGTTGCGCAACCGCGTTCTGCCGAACCTGATCCTCGTGGGCCTCCTGCTCTCGGGTGTCTTCGCCATGTTCAACCTGACGGTGAAGAATTTCCCCGACATCTCTACGGGTGCCGTCAGCATAACCGTGCCCTATCCCGGTGCCACGCCGCAGGAGGCCTCGGACGGTGTCGTGCAGCCCGTCGAGAATGCCATCCGTTCCATCGAGGGCATCCGCCGCATCGACGCCCGTGCGACGCAAGGACTGGGCAGCATCACCGTCAGCACGCTGCGCTCGGCCGACGTGGGCCAGGTGCAGGACGATATCGAGACTGCGGTGGAGGGGATCACGATCTTCCCCGACGCCGCGGAGACGCCCACGATCACGGAGGTCGAGCCGCAGGAACTGGCGATCCAGTATGTCCTGACGGGCGACATCGACCGTGCGCTCCTGAAGGACGTGGCGCAGACCGCGCGGCAGGAACTACTGGCCCACGAGGGCGTCTCCACCGTCGAGGTCGCGGGTGTGCCGGTGGACCAGATCGGCATCGAGATCGGGCAGGAGACGCTGCGCGCCTACGGTCTGAGCCTCACGAGGGTGGCCGAACGCATTCGCGCGGAGAACCTCGACCGCTCGGGCGGCGCCCTCCGGTCCGAGGACGCGCGCATTCAGGTGCGCACGCTGGGCGAGGAGACGGTGGGCGCGGCGCTTGCCGACCTGCCCATTATCCGGGGTGAGAGTGGCGCCCCGGTGCGGCTCGGCCGGATCGCCCAGATCGAGGACGGGCTGTCGGAGGAGCCGGTGATCGCACTGCTCGACGGGCAGCCGGCGGTGTTCCTGTCGGTCTTCCGCGCGGGCGAGGAGCAGCTTCTCGACCTCGTAGACACCGCGCAGACCTACGTGGACGACCGCCTCCGCCCTGGCCTGCCGCCCTCCATCGAGGTTGTTCAATGGGCGAACGAGGCGGAAAGCCTCGAGGGCCGCATCCAGCTTCTTGCCAAGAACGCGGCCATCGGGGCGGGTCTGATCCTTCTTCTCTTGACGCTCTCGCTCGACCTGCGGATCGCGGCCTGGGTCTCGGCGGGGATCGTCGCGGCCTTCGTCGGCGCCTTCGGGTTGATGCTCGTCTTCGGGATCACGATCAACCAGCTGTCTCTTTTCGGTTTCATCCTGGCGCTCGGGATCGTGGTGGACGACGCCATCGTGGTGGGCGAGCGCGTCTATGCCGAGAGAGAGGCGCGGGAAAACCCTCGCGAGGCCGCCATCGCGGGCGCGACCGCCATGGCGCGTCCCGTCTTCTTCGCCGTGGCCACCACGATCGCCGCCTTCGTGCCGCTCCTGTTCCTCCCGGGCGCCTCGGGCTCCTTCATCTCGCCGGTGGCAGCGGTCGTGATCATGGTCCTGGCCATGTCGCTTCTCGAAAGCTTCTTCGTCCTGCCGCAGCATCTCGCCGGGCTCGGCATGGCCCCGCCGCGCCGCTTCTCCCCGCGTCGCCTTACCGAGACGCTCCGCGGCTATACCGGCCGCGGCATAGACCGCTTCGCCGACGGGCCGATGCGGCGTATCGCGGGGTTCTCGGCGCGGCGGCCGTTTTTCACGGTCTGCCTCTGTCTCGGCATCCTCGCCGCCAGCCTTTCGGCCATGACCTCGGGGCTCGTGCGCTTCGTCTTCTTCCCGGAGATCGAGGGCAACACGGTCGAGGCCCGCCTCGTGCTGCCCGCCGGCACCGCAGCGCCCCGGACGCTTGCCGAGGCCCGGCGGATCGCGGAGGCGGCCGGGCGAGCAGCGGAATCCGTCGCAGCAGAGAACGAGAGCGTCGAACCGGAGGATGTCCTGCAGAACACCGCGATCTCCATCGGCTTCACCGCGGCCTCGGGCGATCCGCAGGGCGGGGGCGGGGGCGCGGCAAACGAGGCGACGGTCGAACTGCGCATCGAGGATGCCGAGACGCGGACGTTCTCGGCTCGGAACTACGCCGATGCATGGCGGCGCGAGACGGGCGAGGTCCCCGGTGCGCGGGAACTCGTCTTCTCCTCCTCCATAGTGGGGCCCGGCCCGCCCATCTCGTTGCAGGTCTCGGCCGCGAACGAGGAGGCGCGGATGGCCGCCGTCGCGCGCCTCCGCGAGGCGCTCGCGGGCCGGAGCGGCGTCCATGGCATTCGCGACAGCGAGGCGACGGCGGCCGAGGAGATCGTGGTGACGCTGCACGAGGACGCCAGCGCGCTGGGCGTGACGCTGGCGCAGGTTGCGGGCGCCGTGCGAGCGGCCACCTTCGGCGAGGTCGCGGGCGAGATCCTGCGCGGCGAGGAAGAGGTGGAACTGCGCGTCCGCCTGCCCGAGAACCAGCGCGAGACGCTCTCCGACCTGCAGCAGTACCGCATCCCCGCGGGCGATGCCTTCGTGCCCATCGGCGCGGTGGCCGAGCTCACCCGCCAGCCCGCGCCCACGACGATCACCCGCCTCGACGCCCGCCGGGTGACGTCTATCGAGGCCGACGTGGACGTTGCAGTGACCTCGGGCGGTGCGGAGGCCGCGTGGCTGCAGGAAAACGTGCTGCCCGACCTTCGCCGGGACCACCCTTCGGTCGAGGTCGGCTACGGTGGGGAGCAGGAGGAGCGCGCGCGCTTCGGCCCGGCGCTGGCGCAGAACTTCGCCCTGGCGCTCTTCGGGATCTACGCGCTTCTCGCGCTCGCCTTCGGGTCGTGGTCTCGGCCGGTGCTCATCCTGCTCACCGTGCCCTTCGCGCTCGTCGGCGCTCTGGCGGGCCACGCGCTTCTGGGTCTGAACCTCACGCTTCTGTCGATGTTCGGGATCATCGGGCTGACCGGCGTCCTCATCAACGCCTCGCTTCTGCTGCTCAACGAATACGGAGACCTGCTGGACGAAGGATGGGACTGGCAGGACGCGATCCCCGAGGCGGTCGCGCGCCGCTTCCGGCCGATCTTCCTGACGACGCTGACGACCTTTCTCGGGATCTCGCCCCTGATCCTCGAAACCTCGCTGCAGGCGCAATTCCTGATCCCGACGGCGGTGTCGCTGGGGTTCGGCATCCTCGTGGGCTCGGTGCTCGTGTTGCTGGTGGTCCCGTCATACGCCGCCGTTGCCGCCCGGCTGGGAGACAGGATGGCAGGCCGCTCGGAAGGCCGTGAGGCCACAGCCTGAATGCAAGGGGCCGAATCAACCGATCCCGTCACAAATCTCATGGTACGAGAGGGAATGGAAAAAGGCACTCCCGAAGCCTGAGGGGCATCAATTCCTTGACCCCATGTATTTCGAAGTACGTGTCAAAATGATTTGTTTTCGAAGTTCAGCCACCACGCCGTTTTCGTCAGGCAACAGGAATGTTTCCCGAACGGTTGCGGGAGGACGCGGTTGCCAATCGAATCAAGGCACACACCCCTACGTCCCGATTTCGGACAAGTGCGCCGCCCGTATGACGCCAATTAAGTCTGCCGAGTGCATGAACGGCCAATGCCCAGGCCATGCGAGTTCAGGAGCGAAAGGCATTGAAAGCAATGGCTTTCGGCGGGTGCTGCCGGCATCCGAAAGGCCTGGAAGGTCATCGTTTCAGGGGCCGTGGTCACGTCCTGTCGCAGTCGTCGCCGAAAAAAAGGTGCAGGAAAAAAGTTGACTCGAGACTGCAAACCTGCGCGCATTCAATGCGAATCTTTCAAAGTCATACAGAAGTATCGGTGCCATGAAACATCTGATCGTTTCCGCGGTTTTCGTCCTTGGCGCCGCAACGCCATCATACTCAAGCGTCCTTCAGAACGGGATGTTCGACGACGGCCTGACCGGTTGGACCCCACGCGCGGACACGAATTTCAACTCCGACGGTTCTTCCGGAGCTTCCGCCCATTACATCGATGTGCAGAAAAATGACGAAAATTCGTATGCACGGCTGATCTCCGACCCGGACGCGGATTCTTTCGTGACGTTCGTTACGCTGAGTCAGGCGTTCCATGTGCCGTCGAGCGCACCGGTCCTGAGCTTCGACTATGGACTGTTGAGCGACGTGGCAAACAGCGTCAACCCGCCCGGTGCTGACGAACTTGCTGCGAATGTCGACTACTTCCAGGTGCGTATCACGGACAAGGACGCCGACGGTAACATCTCCGACCCGGGGGATTACATTCTGGTCGATCGCACTTCCGCGTCCGTGTCAGGCAATCCGTCGCAAAGCACGATAACCAACAATCCTGGGTCCAGCCCGATCGGAAACGGCGTTCTGCTGGACCTCGTGACGCGAGACGCCAGCGATCCGCTTTTCGACACCACGGTTTCCGTCGATCTCACCAAGCTGATCGGACGGGATCTGTCGATCCAGTTCCTGATCCGGGATTACTTCGACGGGCGTCAAACGGCTTATGCGGTCGACAACATCGCATTTTCGGAGGCGTCTACGGTGATTCCGGAGAATGCGGTCATCCCCCTGCCAGCGTCCATGTGGTTCCTTGCTGCCGGCATTGGAGCCCTCGGCGTCGCCCGGTACAGGCGCGCGAGTTGAGACCGTTGCCATGATTGGCCGCCGCGGCAGGCGATGTCCGAGCCTGATCCGGGAATTGACCTGCCGCCTCAATGCGTCGACGATCCTCAGCCCGCCGCAGCGCGGTCCGCTTGCCCGGCCGTGAAGGCCGTGCCAGGCGGCCGACATTCCGAGGGTGCGCTCTGACATTTTCAGGATGGCGTATTGCAGAGCGCCATCTGCGACGGTTCAGGTTTTCAAGGAAGTGGCAGGATATGTGGCAGCCCGTAGGACCGCCATAGGTGTTTCCGGCATGTTCCGGCATCGGCCCAAGATGTATTGAAAAAATGGTGTCTTAACCCCTTCCATTGTGCGAGGCGTTCCACCATATTCCGATGCAATCCACGTTCATGTGGGGGATGCGATGGGGGACGCTTTGCCACGCGAAAATATCAGGAGACCCGAGAAGGCGCTTTCCGCCCGTTTCGTGGATACTGTCACCGACCCCGGCAAATACTTCGACGGGCACGGGCTCGGCTTTATTTACCCGACCTACCCTCCGGGAACCACGCTCGTCAACTACCAGGTCGATCTACTTAACGAGGAAATAACTGGGTACTTCGAGGAGCGACACTGGGCCATGACGACCGATTCCGTCTTTCCGACCGTTGCCCAGGCGGCCCGCGCCGTTGCAACAGCGCTTCGCCAAACTGTCCCGGTCTATTCTTCGGTTCTTGCCAGCATGCTTAACCCTGAGGTATCCCAGCCGGTCACCACTGAGGATCCCGAGGCTTTACAAATGGGGCTTTTCTCTGATCCTGAAACTGGCGACCCTGAGGAAGAAGAAATATGGTGATGCCGCGCTACGAGATCTTATTTCGATATCGGAGGAACACAATGAGTACTAAAGAGACTTCCTTTCCCGCCATCGCTCCTAAGTGTTATAATTGTAAACGGATGCGTGCACTAGCGCCTCCGAATTGGTATCCGGCCGGCCCGAAAGG
>CAZUVG010000015.1:0-18320 GCA_964623765.1 uncultured Roseicyclus sp. | reverse complement strand
CCGTCACCCCTCAACCGAGGTCCTGATGCTCGCCTACGCCACGCCGACGAGCGAGGTGAGGCAATGGGTTCCCGCCCACGGCGAGCCGATGCCCGACGATCTCCGGCGCGCGCTCGCCGACCCTTCGGTGACGCTCTCGGCCTGGAACGCCCCGTTCGAGGCCCAGATCATGCGCCACGTCCTCAAGATCGACATCCCGATCTGGCGGTGGATGGACGTGATGGCGCTGGCCTACTCTCTCGCCCTGCCCGGCTCCCTCGACCAGTGCGGCAAGGTCGTCGGCCTTCCGCAGGACAAGCAGAAGATGAGCCGCGGCAAGCTGCTGGTCCGAAAGTTCTGCGTCCCCCGGAAGCCGTCTAAGCACAAGCCCCACACCCGCTGCGCGCGCGAGACCGACCCCGAGGAATGGCAGGAGTTCCTGGAATACAACCGGCAGGATGTGGAGGCCGAACGGTCGATCTACCGGCGGATCAAGAAGTTCCAGATGCCCGACCACGAGTGGGACCTGTGGCACCTCGACCAGAAGATCAACGACGCCGGAATCCCGATCAACACGAAGGCGGTGGAAAAGGCCGTCCGTCTCGCGCAGGAGACCACGAAGAAGGACCTCGCCGAGATGGCCGAGATCACCGGCCTGGCGAACCCGAACAGCGGGGCGCAACTCCTGCCGTGGCTGCGCGCGAAGGGCTACTGGTTCGAGGACCTGAAAAAGGGTCATGTCGAGCGCGCGGCGAACTGGATACGTGCGGCTTTTGACGACGGGAGAGCGGACCTGATGGGGCTGGACGAGGACGTTCTGCGCGTCCTCGAACTCCGGCTCCGGGTCTCGAAGTCATCGGTCAAGAAATACCCCGCGCTGCTGGCGGCGACGGACGACGACGGCAACCTGCGGGGCTGCCACCAGTTCGCGGGCGCGGGACGCACTTGGAGGTGGTGCCTCCCCGCCTACACCCCCGTTCTCGTGAAGCGCCCCGGCGGGCGGGTCTGCACAGTTCCGATCACGGACGTTCGGCTCTCCGATCTCGTCTGGGACGGGTGGGAATGGGTGCGTCACGAGGGGGTGGTCTACAGCGGCGTTCGGGAAACGGTGTGTTTCGACGGGGTTGTTGCGACACCCGCGCACCGTGTTTATATCAATTCTTGGTTGCAGGTTCCCTTATCGGTTGCCAAGAAAATGCGTATGGAGGTGTGGCGTGGATGCGAACCCGTATTTGATATACCGACTGACTTCGCCGAGCGGGCGCAGCTACATCGGCCTGACCAAGATGGGCTTAAAGGAACGGTGGAGAACGCACTGCACCAAAGCCCGGACGCAGGACAAGCGTCACCCGCTCCTCGATGCGATAAGGAAGCACGGCCCGGAGGCTTTCCAAACCGAGGTTCTGGAGAGCGGCCTGTCGAAAGACGAAGCGAAGGCCGCAGAGGTCCGTTGGATCAGGGACCTGTCCCCCGAGATGAACCTGTCCCCCGGCGGGGAGGATGGACAGTTCGCAAGCGAGTTCTTTTGGCGGGAACTTCGGAACAGCCCCGCCGCTTTCGAGGAGTATGTGGCGAAACTCTCAACGACCCGGAAGCGCCAGATGGAGGAAAGCCCGGAGTGGCGCGAGGCGATTGCCGCAGGCGGCCGGGCGTGGAGAGAAGGGAACCCGCGGGAAGCCTATCGCTTGGCCATGCGCAATCTCCGCGCGGCCATGCGCGCGGTTCGGTCAGCCCACGGGCTATCGCAGCCGCGAGACCCCCGGTTCGAGAAATCCGGCGGGCGGCTTTTCATCGACTCTGCCCGAGTCAGGAAGGCGCGCGGGAACTACCGGAAGCGTGTCGCCCTTCGGAAACAATGGGAGCAGCGCGACCAATCCGCCCGGAAAGCGGCGGTTTCCGATGGCATGAAAGCGCACTGGAGCCGGATGTCATCCGAGCAGCGGCAGAAGGCGCTGGCCTTGACGGAGAAGGCCCGGGCGGCAGCGAAGGCGAAATTCGCAGCGGACCCCGAGCATTGGGAAGCTGTCAAGGAACGGCGGCGGGAGGGCATACGCCGGTATTGGGCGGCGAAGCGAGCCGAGAAGGCGAACCAACCTACGACATCGTGAACGCAGGACCCCGGAACCGCTTCACGGCTTGGGGCCGGGTGGTTTCGAACTCGGGCCGCCGTTTTCAGCCGCAAAATTTATCCAAGCCTGCCAAATACTTAGAGGATAAAGTCCCCGAGGTCGCACACGACATCGAGCATTTGTCGGCCGAGGAGATGTGGGCCAAATACGACGACCCCGACGACCATCGGCGCAACACCATGGAGGCCCTGGTCGCGGGCGTCAGACCGATGGTGCAGGCCCCGGACGGCACTCTGCTCGTGGACGCCGACCTCTCGGCCATCGAGAACGTGGTCCTCGGCTGGCTGGCGGACGACGACAAGATTCTGCGCGTGTTCCGCAACGGCCTCGACCCCTACATCGACTTCGCCCAGGATATGTTCAAGATGTCCTACTCGGCCATCGAAGCCGAGGTGAAAGCCGGGAACAAGAGCAAGCGGACCACCGCTAAACCGGGCGTGCTGGGCTGCGGCTACCTCCTCGGCCCAGGCGAGGCCCGGGAGAACCCCAACACCGGCGAGATGGAGGCCACCGGCCTGCTCGGCTACGGCTGGAGCATGGGTGTTGATCTCACGCCCGAGATGGCGAAGCTGTCGGTCGATACCTTCCGGGCGAAGTTCAAGCGCGTGGTCGAGTTCTGGTATGACCTCGACCGGGCCTGCCGCCGGGCGATCACGACGAAGCAGAAACAGACCTGCGGCTACCTGGTCATCGACCGACAGGGGCCGTTCATGCGGATCAGGCTCCCGAGCGGCCGGTATCTTCACTACTGGAAGCCGCGCATCGAGCAGCGCCGGATGCCCTGGAAAGACGCAGACGGGCGTCCGGTCTACCGGGATTCCATCACCTACGAGCAGATCGAGAACGGCCAGTGGCGTCGGGTCACGACCCACCCCGGCAAGCTGACGGAGAACGTCACCCAGGCCGTCGCGCGCGACCTGCTCGCACACGGCATGATGCTCGCGGCGAGGCTCGGCCTCGATCTGCGTCTCCATGTCCACGACCAAGCGGTCGCCGTCTCTCCCGAGTGGCGCGCACAGCGCGATCTGGAGACGCTGATCGACTGCCTTACGACCCGGCCCAAGTGGGCCGACGACCGGCTGCCACTCAAGGCAGCCGGATTCACCAGCCCTGTGTTCTTGAAAGATTAGAAGGAGAAACCAATGCCGACCGTATACACGATATGGACCCACACGCCCCACGGCGAGCAGACCGGGCACGACTGGGACGTTGAGTCGGGCCAGCGGGTGAGGTTCCTGCAAGAGGGGCCGCTTCTGGTGATGCAGCTTCTCGATCCTGCGCGCAAAGGGAACCAGGTGGTGTTTGTTCGCCGCTGGCCCCTCGTGAATGTCGCCCGGATCGACCAGCGGGGGGACTTCTAATGTTCTTCCGGCGCAAGAAAACGGGCCACATCTACCGGGTCCAGATGATCGTCACCAACGAAGCCGACCTGAAACCGGCGGTCGTATACTCGGACGCGGAGACCGGCATGATCTGGTCGCGCCCGGCCTCCGAGTTTTTCGACGGCCGCTTCGAGGTCTACGTCCCGTCGCCGCAAGCGCCCGGAGAGGGGATGTTGCACTGATGGGCTGCGACATGCACCGCCGGGAATCCTACATCGAAAAGAAGGTCTGCGAATACGCCAAGACGCGCGGCTGGCGGCCCCGGAAGGTCCAGTATGTCGGCCGCCGGGGCTGTCCCGACCGTTGGTTCATGCGCGGCGAAGGCCAACTCGTCATCATCGAGTTCAAGGACAAGAACGGCACGCGCTCGCCGGCCCAGAAGCGTGAGATCAACTGGCTGCGGTCGCACGGATTCGCCGTCCACGTCATCGACAACATCGAGGACGGACGGGCCGTTTTCGACGCCTGGGACGAGGAGGTCGAGGATGCTTGACGGCTACCTGCACCTTCTGGCGCGCGCGAGCCGCGAACCGGCCAGCCCGTATGACTTCGGCGGCCAGACCGAGGGCAAGTGGTGGGCGTGGCACCAGGAGAACCCGTGGGTCTGGCGGGAGTTCGAGGCGCTGTCTCTGGAGATGGCAGCGGTTCGCGACCGCTATAGCGCGTGGTCGGTGATCGGCAAGCTGCGGTGGGAATACGATCTCAGGACGACCGGCCCCGAGTTCAAGATCACGAACGACTACATCGCCTACTACTCGCGCCTGTTCATGCACCTCCATCCCCAGCACGAGGGCTTCTTCCAGACGAAGCCATTCAAAGATGCGGACGCTTGACGACCTCCGGGTCTACCAGCGCGATCTCGCCGAGGAGATGTTCCGCGATCACGGGCGGCTCCCCGGCAAGCTGCTGGCAGTCGAGATGGCGCTGGGTAAGACGGTAACGACCGCGACCGCGATCCGGTGGCTCCTCGACTGCTTCCTGGTGCGCAAGGTCCTGATCGTCGCGCCCTTGCGCGTGGCCCAGCACACGTGGCCGAAGGAGTTCGAGGGCTGGAGCCATCTTCGGGCCGTGCATGTTCACAACCTGGTGGGCGATCTTGGCCAGAAGGTTTCCCCCGCGGAGCGGAAGGATCGGCTGTTGCGGTTTCTCAACGACCCGGAATCCGAGGTTGCGATCATCAACCGGGAGAACGTGGTCTGGCTCTACAAGACCCTCCGGGAGATGAAGATCAAGTGGCCGTTCGACTGCCTTGTCTACGACGAGAGCAGCCGGTTGAAGGAGGCCAAGAAGCGGACCTCGAACAAGAACCTCTCGGAGTTCGGCGTCTACTGCAAGGTCCGAAAGGAGATGTCCTACGTCATCGAGTTGACCGGGACGCCGGCCCCCAACGGCCTGCAAGACCTCTGGGGCCAGATCAGCCTCATCGACCTCGGCGAGCGTCTGGGCACAACGAAGTCGGTGTTCCTCAAGCGGTATTTCGAGTCCGACTACATGGGCTGGAAATACACGCCCCTGCCCTGGGCCGCCGATGACATCATGTCTCGCGTCGGCGACGTGATGGTCAGTCTCAAGGCCCGCGATCACGTCAGCCTGCCCCCGGTGATGACCGCGCCCGACCTGCCGCCGATCACGGTCGATCTGACGAAGCAGCAGATGAAGGACTACCGCCGCTTCGAGCGCGAACTGGCACTGGAGGAACACGACATAGAGGCCGTCAACAAGGGGGTTCTCACCTTCAAGCTGATGCAGTTCGGACAGGGGTCGGTCTACCGCACCGACGAGATGGACGAGACGGTCGAGGCGGTCCCGATCCACGATCACAAGCTGGAGGCGCTGGAGCGCCTGGTCGCCGAACTGAACGGCGCGAACCTCCTCGTGGCCTATGCCTACCGCTTCGACGTAGAGCGGATCAGGAGGCGGTTTCCGAAGGCCCGGCTCGCGACCGAACCTGGTGCGATCGAGGACTGGAACAAGGGCAAGGTCAACATGATGCTCGCCCACCCGGCCAGTGTGGGGCACGGCATGAACCTCCAGTTCGGCGGGCATCACGCGGTTTGGTATGGCCTGACGGCCTCTCTCGAACTCTACCAGCAGTTCAACGCCCGCCTGCCGCGGCCGGGGCAGGAGGCCGATACGGTGTTCATTCACCACATACTCGCCCGCGGGACGTTCGATGAGCGCCTGGTCGAAGTGCTCGCGGATCGCGATGCCACGCAGGACCGGATCACCGAGGCGGTGAAGTGGCAACTCCGGGAAGCCAGACGACTTGATTCGGGCTGATCCCGCTCCTCCGGCCCGGGAAACGGGTAGGGGGAGACGACAACTGCCACTTGATCGGCGAACCGTCACTGGAAAATCCCATCCGAGGGAGCACCACCCATGCGGCCTCGCACCTCCCCGTTCCCCCATATCTAGGCGATTCTGTGGCGTTCTTGCGCCCTTTTATCTGGCGCGGTCAAAAGTTTAATTGACGAGTGTGGATTATTCACATAACGGTTGAGTGTGCGTGGGAGACAATAGGGACGAAAGGAACAGGATTTGGCACAGGACACCACGAAGGAGTTTTCAGCGCGCCTCCAGATGGCCGTGGACGGCCACCCGCTCGCCCCGCCGACGCCATTCGGTCGTCAGGCGTGGCTGCGGGAGCGGCTTGAGAAGGAGGCGAAGATCAAGGTCAGCGCGAACGCCGTCCACAAGTGGATGCACGGCACGTCGCGCCCCCGGGAGGACACGATCCGCGCGCTCGCTCGGCTCCTGAGTGTCGATGAACTGTGGCTGAACATGGGCAGGACCCCCACCGACAACTACGGGGCGCAGCCTGCGGCGACGGACCCCGGCGCGACTTCGGGCGTCAAGCCCGCGGCCCTCACCCTGGCGGGCCTGGTGCAGATGGCCGGTGCAAGCGTCGTGTTCGCCGCGAAAGACGAGGCCGCCGATCTCTACCTCGATTTCGGCTCGGGCCGCATGGGCGTCATCGCGGTCGCTCCCGAGGAGCGGCAGGGGTCTCTGCTGGCGGTCATATCGGAGCCTGTCGGCGACAACCGGATCGTGGCGATCCTGCGCGGCAACCGCACGGCCTGCTCCGTCTGCTTGAGCGTGTTCGACCTGACCGAGGTGCCGCGCCAGAACTTCGGCGGATACTCCGTCCTGAGCATGGAAGCCCGCAAGGACGGCCGGCTCAAGGTTCAGGGCGTCAAGAACCTGGTCTCTCCCCTCGGATCGGTCGAGGAAGTGGCCTGAGAGGCTGAACCATGCGTCCCCACATTTTTCCCCACACGGCTCAGGCGTCACCTGAAAAAGGGAATTTTTCGGGATTCCGAAGGGAGAAAAGAAGGCCCTACGCTGCAAGTGATTGCGTCTTTTGTTTTTCTGGAGCGGGTAGCGGGAATCGAATTTATTTTTCAGTTGATCTCTTAGCCGAAGAAAGGCATAGAAACCCGATACTTTCACCCGAATCGGGCGAGAAACTTGCCTCAGTTTGTCTCACTCTGTCTCACCTTCCCCACACGGACAATTCATATTGTGGGGAACAGTTAGGTTCTCGTCCTGAGAACCCTATCAGTGGAGATGTCACCCAATGGCTCTGACTGCGACTCAGATCGACTCATTCAAACCCGGCGCGAAGAAGCAGAAGGTGTCTGACGGCGGCGGCCTCTACGTCGAAATCCTGCCCTCGGGCCGCAAGACGTTCCGCCTCGTCTACCGCTTCGAGGGCAAGCAGAAGGACGTGCGGCTGGGCCGCGTGGACTTCATGCGATTGGCCGAGGCGCGCGACATGCGCGAGATCGCGCACCGGATGCTCGACCGCGGAGAGGACCCCGCCCCGGCACTACAGCGGAGGACACCCGCCCGGGAAGAACCCGCGCCGCAGGCCGCCGCCCCGGATCGGCCCGATGCCTGGAGGAAGGTCGCCGAGGAATACCGGGCCTACCGCAAGCGGCGCGGCGGGGACTGGCGGACCTTCGCGAAGCTGGATCGCAACCTCGCGCTCGCCAACGACCGTTTCGGCGACAAGCCGGTCGGCGAGATCGCCGCCGCCGACATCCTCGCGCTCGTGCGCCCCATCGAGGACGCGGGCAAGGTCGAGGTCGCCCACGAGGTCCGCAGCCGGGTCGCGCAGGTCCTCGACTACGCCGAGGCCATCGGCTTCCCGAACACCAACCCGGCCCGGAAAGTGACGGGCGCAATGCAGCCGCGCCGCCGCGGACATCTGCCCGGGCTGACCGACCCCAAGGCCATCGGCAAGCTGATGCGCGACATCCGGGAGTTCGACCGCTGCGAGCCGGAGACGCGCTGGGGGCTTCTCCTGTCGGCCTACCTGTTCCCCCGGTCGGAGCAGCTTCGCGGCGCGACGTGGGACGAGATCGACATGGACGCGGCGATCTGGGAAATCCCGGCCAGCCGGATGAAGGGGGCGGAGGCGTTCGATCACCTCGTCCCCCTGCCCCGGCAGGCGCTGGCGGTTCTGGCCGAGATCGCCGACTACACCGGGGGCCGCGGATACGTCGTGCCCAGCCCGCGCGGCCGGGATCGAAAGATGAGCGACATGGCCTTCAACATGGCGCTCAAGCGGATCGGCTACTGCACCCGGACGGAGCACTGTCACCACGGCTTCCGAACCACGGCCTCCACGTCGCTCAACGAACTCGGCTTCAACCGTGACTGGATCGAGCGCCAGTTGTCGCATGTCGAGAAGAACAAGGTCCGGGGCGTCTACAACAAGGCGCAGTATATCGAGGGCCGCACGGGAATGATGCAGACCTACGCGGACTGGCTGGACGAGCAGGCGCGCGGCCAGTGAGCCTCGTTCGCCCGCAGACAGTGATCGCGCTCGCCGGTCGCGAGGAGCGCAGCGAGGTCAAGCGCCTCGCGCGCGAGGAGCCAGCGCCAGTCGAAGTGCTGTTCGCGCCAGGCGTGCGAGCAGATGCTTTCGCGCGGACCCGGCCAGAGCCGGTGGTGGATGTCGCATGACCAGCGGCTGATGTGCTGGCGCATCTCTCCCTCCCCGGGCGGCCACCCGGGAGGACCTGTCGGCTGTCCCGGGGGCCTGTCTGAGTGCGGCCTGCGGGCCGCGGTGGGTTCCGGTTGCGGGGGCCAGGCTGGAGGAGCGACGACGACCCGGCCCCCGCGTTGCGGGACTTGCCCGCCCGCAGAATACCCTGCGCGCCGCCACCCCGTCCACTGTTAGCTTGTCTTTCCTTTAGTGGTTGATATACCTTGAGACGGCAGAGGCAGGATGAGCAGCCGTGATACCGTCTGAGACCAGAGAAGCGACCGTCGAGCGCCAGCGGTTCCTCAAGATTTCGGAGGTCGTGGACCTCGTGGGCGTCTCCCGCGCGACGATCTACCGGATGATCGATTCGGGGGCCTTCCCGCGCCCGGTGCGAGTCAGCGCCATGCGGGTCGTCTGGGTCAAGGCCGAGATCGACGCCTGGATGCGCGACATGGCGGAGGCACCGCGCCGATGAGCGATGACATCGACGACCTGCTCGGCGAAGGTTCGGCCCTGTCTGCGCGAGACGCGCGAAAGAAGGCCCGCCGTTCCGTCCGAGCGTCCGCGCAGGCCACGACCGACGACAACACGACGCTGGCGCTGGTCCAGGCCCTCCATCGCCCCGTCTCGATCACGTTCCTTGCGGACGTGATGGGGATGGACCGGACGACCGTCCGCAAGCGGCTCGCGAACCTCCCGCCGCTCGGCCAGAAGCGGGGCGGGAACCCGCTCTACGACTTCCGGCAGGCGATGCAGTATCTCGTCACGCCGCGCGTGGACATGGAGAAGGTGCTGGCCTCGATGTCGGCGGGCGATCTGCCGCCCTCGCTCCAGAAGGATGTCTGGGACGCGCGCCTCAAGGCGCAGAAGTGGATGGTGCAGGCCGGGGAACTGTGGGCGACGGACGACGTGCTGGAGGTCCTGGGCGAGGCGTTCCAGCGGCTCAAGACCACGACGCAACTCTGGATCGACCAGATCGGCGATACGCACTCGCTGCCAGTCGCCGCCCGGAAGGAACTCACCGAATTGGTCGATACGCTCCAGGCGAACCTCCACAAGACCTTGGTGGAGATGCCCAAGGAAAAGGCCACCCTCTCGCAGGCGGCGACCGTCGAGGCGGCCGACGATGAGTAAGTTCGAGAGCCTTGAGCAGATGGTCCTGGAGGCCGCCGAGGCCGTGCGGCCCCCCGAGCGCCTGACCGTCCCGGACGCAGCCGCCAAGTATCGCTGGATCAACAACCCCGGCTCGTATGTCGGCCCGTTCAAGAATGACGTGACGCCATACCTCGTCCAGCCGCTCGAAACCCTGACATCGCTCGATCACACGGGCCTGATTTTCGTCGGGCCGGCACAGAGCGGCAAGACGGAAATGGCGCTGAACTGGCTGACCTACACGGCGGTCTGCGACCCGGCCGACATCATGCTGATCTCCAAGTCGCAGTCCAGCGCCCGCGACTTCCACATGCGCCGGATCGAGAAGCTGGTTCGGGACACGTCCGAGTTCCGCAGGCGGCTGCGCCCGGGAAAGCACAACCAGTCCACCTACTCGTCCAAGTTCACTTCCGGGATGCTGCTCACGCTCTCATGGCCGACCGTCAACGAACTCTCGGGCAAGCCCATCGGTCGCCTCTGGCTGGAAGATTACGACCGCATGGACGAGGACGTGGGCGGCGAGGGTTCGCCCTACGACCTCGCCTCCCAGCGCATGAAAACCTTCGGGCGGCGCGGCATGTGCGCGGCGGAATCCTCCCCCTCGAAGTTGATCGACAACCCGCGCTGGATGCCCAAGACGCCCCACGAGGCCCCGCCGACGACCGGCATCCTGGCGCTCTACAACCGGGGCGACCGGAGGCGCTGGTATTGGCCCTGCGTTTCCTGCGGGCAGCCCTTCGAGCCGGATTTCGACCTGTTCAGGTGGCCCGACTGCGAGGACCGGCAGGAGGCGGCCGAACAGGTCGTGCTGGAGTGCCCGCACTGTTCGCACCACTACCGCGAGACTTTCCACGAGGCGACGAACACGCCGGGTAAGCGCGCGATGAACAACCGCGGCTTCTGGATGCGCGACGGGGAGCGGTTCGACCCCGAGACCGGAGAGATCGTCGGCGAGCCGAGCCGGAACCGGATCGCCTCCTTCTGGCTCAAGGGGCCGGCCGCCGCCTTCGCGGACTGGTCGGACATGGTGCTGAAATACCTCAAGGCGGTGGACGAGTTCGAGGCCACCGGCAGCGAGGAGTCCCTGAAAACCACCGTCAACACCGACCAGGGCAAGCCCTACCTCCCGCGCGGGATCGAGGCGGAGCGGCTGCCGGAAGAACTCAAGGCGCGGGCGCAGGAGCGGCTGGGCGAGAGGGTCGTCCCCGAAGGCGTGCGGTTCCTGGTCGCGACGGTGGACGTGCAGAAACGCCGGTTCGAGTGCCAGGTCCACGGGATCATGCCCTATGGCGACGTTGTGGTGATCGACCGATTCAAGATCAGGAAGTCCGAGCGGCTGGACGAGGACGGCGACCCCCTGCCCCTCGACCCGGGTGCCTATGTCGAGGACTGGCACCTGCTGACCGAGCGCGTGCTGCTGTCGCAGTATGACCTCGCGGACGGGTCGGGCCGGAAGATGCAGGTCCGCATGATGGCCGTGGACTCCGGCGGCTCCGAGGGCGTCACCGCGACCGCCTACGAATACTGGCGGCAACTTCGCGGCTCGGGCGAGAACCTGCACCGCCGCGTCCAGCTTCTGAAAGGCGAGGCCCGGGACGCCGCGCCGCTGGTCCGTATCGAGTATCCCAACGCCGAACGAAAGGACCGCCGGGCCAGCGCGCGCGGCGAGGTCCCCGTGATGCTCATCAACGCCAACGCCGCCAAGGACATGGTGAACAACATGCTGGGCCGCGTCGAGCCGGGCGGCGGCATGGTGTTCTTCCCGGCCTGGCTCCCGGACTGGTGGTATGTGGAACTCACCGCCGAGACCCGGACGGCGAAGGGCTGGGTCAACCCCGGCAAGTCCCGCAACGAGGCTTTCGACCTGCTCGTCTACGCGATGGCTCTGTGCCATTCGTCCAGAATCCGCCTTCCTCACATGAATTGGGAGAACCCACCATCTTGGGCCGCGGAGTGGGACGACAACGACATGGTGTCGGAGGACACAAAGTTTCGGTTTGAACTTCAACCAAAAGGTGATAATAATCTTAGGACGCTGGCTGAGAAGCTGGGCTAGGAGGCCGTCTTGACCCCGGAAGAAAAACTCGCGCTGGAAGCGGACCTGGCCGACGCCAAGAGGCAATACCACCTGCTCGTCACCGGCCAGCAGGCGCGTGTCTATGTCGATCAGCCCGGCGAGCGCGTCGAGTTCACGTCGGGCAACCGCTCCGCGCTCGCTCAGTATATCGGCACCCTGGAGAACAAACTGGCCGGGAACAGGCGTCCCAGCGGCCCGATGCAGGTGTGGGGCTGATGGCGGACTTCGACCCGGAAATCTCCCGCCTCCTCGGCGAGGACGGCGCGGACATCGTTCCGTTCCAGGACCACGCGGTCGTGGGCGGCGCGCACGAGGCGGCCGACCGGACGCAGCGGATGCTCGGCCTCTGGCACCCGCCCCTCCAGTCCGCCGACCGGGACCTGATCCCCGAGAAGCACACCATCGACGCGCGCTCGCGGGACGTGCTGCGCAACGACGCCTACGTGCGCGGCGGTGCTACGATCCACAAGGACAACATCGTCGGGAGCCGCTACGCGCTGAACAGCAAGCCCGCGCTCTACACGCTCGGGCCGGGCTTTACCGAGTCCTGGGCCGAGCAGTTCCAGGAGGAGGTCGAGGAGCGGTGGACGCTCTACGCCGAGTCCCCCGACTGCTGGCTGGACGCGGGCCGCCGGAACACGTTCACCGAACTGGTGCGGCTGGCCGTGGGTGTCCACGTCGCCGGCGGCGAGGTCCTGTCCTCGATCGAGTGGCTTCGCGACCGGGGCCGGCCGTTCTCGACCTCGGTCCAGATGATCGACACCGACCGGCTGTCTACGCCGCCCGACCGGACCAACGACCGCCGGGTCGTCGCCGGGGTCGAGCGGAACTACTTCGGTGCCCCGGTGCGTTACTACGTGCGCAACCGGCACCCGTCCGACTGGCTCTACGCCGACAACATGACCTGGCGCACGGTCCAGGCCCGGAAGCCCTGGGGCCGCCCCCAGATGATCCACATCTTCGAGCAGCTTCGGCCCGACCAGTCGCGCGGGATCACCGAGATGGTCTCGGCGCTCAAGGAGATCAGGATCACCAAGAAGTTCCGCGACGTGGTGCTCCAGAATGCCATCGTGAACGCGACCTTCGCCGCCGCCATCGAGTCCGACCTGCCGAGCGTGGACGCCTTCGCGCAGATCGGCGGAGTGGACAACCCCGGCGAGGCGATGGGCCAGTATGTCGAGCAGTATCTGAGCCAGATCGCCGAGTATTCCGGCGGCGCGCGCAACCTCGCGCTGGACGGCGTGAAGATTCCCCATCTGTTCCCCGGGACGAAGCTGTCCCTGACGCCCGCGGGCAAGGGCGGGCCGCTCGGGCAGGAGTTCGAGCAGTCGCTGCTGCGCTACATCGCCGCCTCGCTCGGCGTCAGCTACGAGCAGCTTTCGCGGGACTACACCGCCACGAACTACTCCTCGGCCCGCGCCGCGATGGCCGAGACCTGGAAACACATGGGCGCGCTCAAGCGCACGGTCGCGGACAAGTTCGCCTCGGTCATCTTCCGCTGCTGGCTGGAGGAGACGATCAACAAGCGCCTGCTGACCACGTTGCCGCGCGCCGCGCGCCGCGAAGGCTGGCTCTATGAGGACCCCCAGCGCCTGGACGCGCTGGCGCGCTGCGACTGGATCGGGGCGTCCAAGGGCCAGATCGACCCGCTCAAGGAGACGCAGGCCGCCGTCCTGAGACTCAAGCACAACCTCTCCACCCAGGAGGAGGAGGCCGCGGCCCTCGGCCACGACTGGCGGGCGGTCAACGCGCAGCGCCGCCGCGAGGTCGAACAGCAGCGCGAGTTCGGGATCGACCCGGAGTTCGACCCGAACATGGAGAACGCGATCACGGGCGACCCCCGGGACTCCGACTCGACCCCCAGCGAACCGGGAGACGATGATGCCGACTAAGCCCGCGATGCCCCACGGCGACCTCCTGATCTCCCCCGAACACCGGGCCTGGGTGGAGACCGCCCTGAACGAACTCGCCGAGATCGAACTGCCCGACGACCTGGCCGCCGCGGACGACGAGGACGAGGCGTTCTGGTCGCCAGAGGCCGCGTGGGCGCGTCCCTACAAGGTCAGGAACGGCGACCTCATCGTCCCGGTGCGCGGCGTTCTTCTGCACAAGTTCCCCTACGCCTTCGGGGCCTGGGCGACCGGCTACGAATACATCGTCGCGGCCGTGAAGCGCGGCGTCGGGGACTCCAACGTCCAGCGCATCGTGCTTCACGTGGACTCCCCCGGCGGGATCGTCTCGGGCTGCTTCGACGCCGTGGACGCGATCTACGAACTACGCGGCACGAAACCTGTCGTGGCCGTGGCCGACGAGCACGCCTACTCGGCCGCCTACGCCATCGCCAGCGCCGCCGACGAGATCGTGGTCGCCCGCACGGGAGGCGTCGGCTCCATCGGCGTCATCAACGCGCATGTCGAGATGAGCCGGATGCTGGACCAGGACGGGATCACGGTCTCCCTGATCTTCGCCGGCGAGAAGAAGGCGGACGGCCACCCGGCCACCCCGCTGTCCGAGAGCGCGCGCGCCCGTATCCAGGAGCGCGTCAACAGCAGCTACCAGATTTTCGTGTCCACCGTGGCGCGGAACCGGGGCCTTGACGAGGAGGCGGTTCGGGCGACCGAGGCCGACTGCTTCATGGCCCAAGAAGCCGTCGAGAACGGCCTGGCCGATATGGTCGGGAATCTCGGCACCCTGTCGGCCAATGCCGAAAACTCCCCTGAAACAGAGGATGATACCATGTCGAAAGACACCGACACGGCGGTCGATCAGGCCGCCCACGAGGCCGCTGTCACGGCGGCCACCGAAGCGGGCCGTGCCGAGGGCGCTCAGGCAGAGCGTGCCCGGATCGCGGCCATCATGGACAGCGACGAGGCCAAGGCCCGCCCCAAGGCGGCGCGTCAAGTCGCGCTCAAGACGGACATGACCGTCGAAGCGGCCAAGGGCTTCCTTGCCGACCTGGACGAGGAGAAGGCCGCCGCGCCCGCCCCCGAACAGTCGGCCAAGGGACAGCCGAGCGCCTTCGAGGAGGCCATGTCCCGGACCTCGAACCCGAACCTCGCCGGCGAAGGCGACGAGGATTCGGACGAGGGCGAACTGACGGACGCCCAGGTGGCGGATTCCGTGTTCGCTTCCATCGGCCTTCCGGCCCGTAAGTAACCCCCAAGGAAGGGAGACGCCAAATGGCTACCATCAACCCCCTCACCGGCCACCCCTCCGCGGGGATCGCCGGCAAGTCGGAGGACACGCTGACCCCGATGGCGGAAGCCATCCTCGCGGGCGACGTGCCCAACCTGTTCAGCACCTGGGAGACCGTCGAGAGCGGCCAGACCCTCGAAGCCCTGACCGTGGTCGGCTTCGACGCGAACGGCCACGTCGTCCCGGCGGACATTTCGGATGGAGACCCGGCGAACCACGTCACGGCCATCGGCGTGCTGGTCTACCCCATCGACACCGACACGACCGGCACGAACGCCGACACCGTGGCCGAGGTCTACCGGGGCGGCAACTTCAACCCCGACCGTCTCGTCTGGCACGCCTCCTACGATGACGATGCCAAGAAGCGGAAGGCGTTCGAGGGTGCCCCGTCGCCCACGCAGATCGTCGTGACCAAGACCCAGCAGTTCACGGCCCCGGCGTAAGCCCACGCCCGTTCCCGTGACGGGAGCGGGCATGTCGAAACCTTCACCGGAAAGGTGAAACACGAGAAGGAGGTGGGCTGATGCCCCTCGATATTTTCACCCCCATGCAGCTTTACGCTGTCATGTTCGATGAGCGCCAGACGGTTCGGACGAACCAGTGGCTCTCGATGTTCTACCCGAACTCGTTCCTGTCCGAGCAGCAGGAGATCATGTTCTCGAAGATCAACGCCTCGCGCGAGATCGCCCCGTTCATGGTCCCCAACGCGCCCGGTCGCCCGATCTTCAAGGGTGAAGGCGAGTCTCTCACGACCTTCCGGCCCGCCTACACCAAGCCGAAGGACCCCGTGCTGCCGGAGCAGGCGCTGCAACTCCAGCCGGGCGAACTGGCCCGCCGGATCGCGCTCCAGTCGCCGCAGGCGAGGTTCAACGCCCAGGTGGCCCGGATCACGAACTTCCACCGCGGGGCCATCGAGCGTCTGTGGGAATACATGGCTGCGCGTGCCGTCATCGACGGCCAGATCACCGTGAACTACCTCAACGCGCCCGGCAACTCCGTCACTATCGACTTCGGTCGTGACGCGGCCCACACCATCGTCAAGGGCGGCGGCACGCGCTGGGGCGATTCGGGCGTCAAGCCCTGGGACGACATCCAGGAGTGGGTCGATCTCGCGGCGGGCGCGGAGTTCGGCGCTGCCGTGACCGACATCATGCTCGGCTCGAAGGCGTGGATGGCGCTCCAGGAGGACGACCAGACCGAGAAGAAGCTGAACAACGACATCCGCGGCGCGGAGTCGATCATGGTCGAGCGCGGCATTGTCCAGAAGGACCCGCTCAACCCGTTCACGCTCGTCGGCATGGCCGGTTCGATCCGCATCTGGCTCGTCTCGGGGGTGGGCAACACCTTCAAGACCGGCGGCCAGACCTACAACATCCTGGAGCCGCACGAGGTCCTTCTGGCCTCCGCGGCGGTCGATGGCGTGAAAGCCTTCGGCGCGATCCTCGATGTGGACGGTCTCGTGCCCGCCGACATCTGGCCGAAGATGTGGGACGAGCAGGACCCCTCGGCGCGGTTCATCATGTCGCAGAGCGCGCCCCTGATGATCCCGGTCAACCCGAACGCCACGGTCAAGGCCACCCCGGTCGCGCCGTAAGCGGCAGTCGGTGCCCCCGGTTCGCGCCGGGGGCACCTTCACCTTTCAGTTGAGGAGCCAACCAGATGAAACCCACGGACCTCGTGGCGCTCTGCGCCATCACCCGCAAGCCCGGTCAGAAGATCGAGCAGGTGCAGCCCGGTCAGTCCTTTTCTCCGAAGGACGATGACGAGCGCGCGTTCCTGATCCGCACCGGGGCGGCCCGCCCGCCGGTCGAAGCGGAGATCACCGTCAAGAAGGCCGCGGCCCGGAAATCGGCGAAGAAGCCCGACCCCGAGCCGGAAGTGAAGCCGGTCGCCCTTGAAGCCGACGACGCGGCGGCGACCGACGACATGCTCGGCTGACCATGTTCGACAAGCGCGATCTCCAGCGCCGCGCGCGCCAGGCCCTCCACGGGGCGCTTTCGGTCCCGGCGATCTACCATTCGCCGGATCGCCTGACGACCGTGGAGTGCCGGGTCCGTGTGCACGACCGCCAGCAGGCGTTCGGCGACATGACGGGCTTCGACTACGACCCCGCCGAAAGGGTCGCGTCGGTGCCGGAGATCGTCGCGCTGGCCGAGGAGGTCAGCATGTCGCGCGGCGGGGTGTTCAGCCTCGCCGCCGACGAGCAATACGCGGTCGAGACGGTCCTGCCGCGCGACGGCCTGACCGTGACCGCCCAGGTTTCCCGGCGCTCGGCGAGCAAGGTCGCCGCCGAGCCGCTGGCCTACCCCGGTCAGGACTGATGGACTACGTGGTCGCCGTCGAGGGTCTGGAGGACATCGACCTGGCGAACGCGCCCCTGCGCGTCCGAAAGATGGCGTCCCGGGCGATCAACTACGCGATGCGCAGGACCCGGACTCAGTCCGCCCGGCTGATGCGTGAGCAGGTGAACTTCGGCGCGCGCTACCTGACGGGCCGGGAGAACGGCCGCCTGATGATCGCGACCTTCGCGAAGCCCGGCGATCTCGTCGGCCGCATCCGGGGCCGCGACCGGCCCACGTCGCTTGCGCAGTTCACCAAGCAGAAGCCCCGGGTCGCGGGCGGCCCGCGCCGTCGCAAGAAGGGCGTGGACGTGACCGTGAAGCCCGGCGCGAAGGTCACGATGGAGCGGGCGTTCCTGATGAACCTGCGCGGCGGGAACGTGGGCCTCGCAGTCCGCACGAACGGCGGCCCGCCCGCGCGCGCCTACAAGCCCAAGGGCATCGGGAACAACCTCTGGCTCCTCTACGGCCCGAGCGTCGATCAGGTGTTCCGCTCGGTGGCGGAGGACGTGAGCGACGACGCGGCGAAGCTGATGGAGCGAGAGTTCATTCGCCTCGCCGGGGCGCTTCTCTGACGAAAGGAGGACGAGATGTTCAGACACTACGCCGAGCAGGTCTACCGCGCCCTCGATCGGCTCAACGAGACCCTGTTCGATACCTGGGCCGGCCCCTACCTTCTGGCCGCCGCGATCTTCTGGCTCGTGCCGCTGCCGGGTCTGATCGAAGGCCCGCTGGCGCTGGCCGTTTTCGCCGCGCTGGTCGTCGCCGACCCCAAGGTGCCCTTCATCGGGCGGTTCTGGGAGGACGACGATGGCTGATCCCTTCCCGCTACAGGTCCTCAAGGCCCTGACCGCGAGCCTTGAGGAGATCACGGTTGCAAACGGCTACCGGCACGACATGCCGGGCAAGGTGTTCCGCGGCCGGATGCTCTACTCAGAGACGGACCCCCTGCCGATGCTGGCGATCAACCAGCCGCCGATGATGCCCGAGGACATCGAGCCTCCGCGCGGCTCGTCGGTGAGCAAGACCACGCTGGACCTGCTGGTGCAGGGCTTCGTGGAGGACGACCGGGAT
>CAZUVG010000014.1:0-18384 GCA_964623765.1 uncultured Roseicyclus sp. | reverse complement strand
CGCGATTCGTCAAGCTCTTTCACCTGTCAAGCGATATATTTACAGGGGCGAATCGGGTGAAGGGTGTCAAGGGGCTTGACAATGGGGGATTGAAAAAGCCCGAAAGTGATTCGGCCAGGGGCCATCGTAGGCGGCTCTACGATTCTACGAGCACCAAATTATTTTTTAGCAACCCGTTAACAGAATTAACGACACGCCAATACCTCCCCGCTCACCACCCAGCAAGTAAACCGGATTCACTTTTCGCTCCGCGCCAAACCCACCCCGAAAAATTTTCCGGGTAAACACGAATCATTGACACCCCCGCCGCGCTCGGGGACAGTGTGATCCCGACGAATCATCAGGAGAAGAAGGTGCCCGAACGCCCAGAATACCCCGACGACATCGCCTTCATCGCGCGCCTGCGCGGTGAGGGTGTCCCCGAGAAGGTGATCGCGGAGCGGATGGGCGTTTGCCCGAAGACGCTCTGGAGCCGCGTAAGCACATGGAACAAGCGCAACCCGGACAGCCCGCTCCCGCGCCCTGCCAGTCGCCCGGAGACGCCGTTCTACATCCAGGCGGCGAAACTGCGGCTGGAGCAGGGGCTGACCGATCGCCAGATCGCCGCGCGGATGGGAAAGAGCCTGCTCACGGTCCACGTCTACCTGACCAAAGCCCGCGCGGAGGGTGTCCTGCCGCCGCGCGAAGGCAACAGGCTCAAGGGCGGAATGGCGACATGGAGCCACTACAGGGCCAAGGGCGCCACCATACCGCTCGGCACGGTGGGCACCATCGTCGACCATCTTGACGCCGAGCATGTGGAGGCGCTGCTGCGGCGCATCGAGCGAAATGACCCGACGATCGCCGACACGCTGGCGCGCATCGTGAAGGAGCACCTGGATGCCGAACAAGCACAGGAGTGAAGACGAGGTGACGCTGCACATCCTCGATCTGCACGACGAGGGAATGGAACCCGAGCAGATCGGCAAGATCCTCGGGCTATCGACCCGCACCGTGCGAAGACGACTGGCAGACGTGATCGCTGATGACGTTCTGCACGACCCCGACGCCAGTTCATTCTGGCTCAAACCCCGAAAGGAGACCTGATATGACTGAACACGGCATCAAAGAACTCGAAAGGCAGTTGCAGCAGGCCGAAAGCCGTCTTGCAGACGCCCGATTCGCGGAGCGCACCGCATTACACCGCCTACGGAGTGCCAAGCGCGACAAGGCCGTGGCGGATATGGCGGCACAAGGCATCACGCCCGGCACCAAGGTTATCGCACCCGGAAAGGGATGGCGAGGTGAGGAGATTCAGTCCGAGCCGGGAATCTATATGGGTTTCGAGTTTTCTCGATATGACACCGATCCCGCCATCGACGTGCGAAAAATCACCAAGTCCGGTAAGCCGCACGCGTTTCAGAACCTGAGGTTCAACTGCCTCGGTAGTGTTCAGTGGAGTGCTGCGGAATGACGGAAGAAACAAAACGCTACAGTGTTCGCGGGAGACTGAAAGAATCCGGGGAGATGCACCAACTGTGGCAGGGCGATCTCACCCCGGAAAACGCCGACGAAATGCTTACGACCGCGGCTAAGGCATTCCATAGTGGTTGCGGCGCTTTCCTAAACCTCTACGGCACGCTCATCAACGTGCCCGCTTACGCCGTGCTGGAAATCAAGGAAGCCGAGAAATGACCAACCCGACCCCCGACCTCCCGCCCCTCATCGGCCTTACCGGCGCCGCAGGCAGCGGCAAGACCACCGCGATGAACTGGGTGCTGAAGAACCACAACACCAACCGCATGTCCTTCGCAGGGCCGCTGAAGGTGATGACGCGCGAACTGATCCGAACGGCCCTGCCGAAAGGCTGGGACCACGACGCGGGCGCATATATCGAAGACCCGGTGCTCAAGGAAACGCCGATTCCGTTCCTCGGCAACCTTACCGCGCGTCGCCTCATGCAGACGCTCGGGACCGAGTGGGGCCGCCAGACGCTGCACCCGGACTTCTGGGTCGGCATCGCCGCCGCCAAGGTGGAGCGGCAACTTGGCAGCACGTTCAAGAAGTCGGACAGGGTTCCGATCAAGGTGATATTCGACGACGTGCGGTTCGAGAACGAGGCCATGATGATCCGCGCCTACGGCGGAGTCATCGTCCGCGTCATCCGGCCGGAGCACGACAAGCCGCCCGAGATCGCCTCGCACCTGTCTGAGAGCATGTCCTTCGCTGCCGACATCGACATCGTCAACGACGGCTCGGTCGAAGACCTGCACGCCAAGATGGCATCCCTGTTCCCGGCCTCGCCGAAAAAGGCTTGACGAATCATCTCGTCGCAGGCCATGCTCGCTCTGTGGACACGCCCCCTCGTGTCCCGTTTCTGACCCCCCTGAACTTGGCCGGTGCTTTGCACCGGCCTTTTTTCATGCCATACTGCGACGCATGACGCTTGACCCGACATTTCTTCAGCAGGCTCCCGCCCTGCTAGCCAAGGTGAAGGCAGAGTCCGCGCGGCGATCGCTCAAGGCGTTCTGGCACCAGGCGTGGCCCATCGTCGAGCCGGGCACGCCGCTGGTCTGGGGCTGGACCATGGACGCGCTCGTGGAGCATCTGGAGGCGGTGGATCGACGCGACATCAAGCGGCTGGTCATCACCGTGCCGCCGGGCATGTCCAAAAGTCTCGGTACTCGGGTCATGTTTCCTTCCTGGACGTGGACCCACAGCCCGTACCACAAGTTCCTGTCCGCATCCTACTCGCTGGATCTGACCGTGCGAGACAACCTGAACGCCCGCCGTATCGTGTCGAGCGACTGGTACAAGGACACCTTCGATCTCGGCATTGCAGAGGACGACGGCGGCAAGACCGGGTTCTCCTTGACCAGCCTCGGTAGCCTCAAGGCCGTCACGGTCGGCGGTCGGACGACAGGTTTCCGCGGTGACACGTTCGTGATCGACGATCCGATCAATGTGCAGGATGCCAACAGCCCTGTGAAGCGCGCCGAGGCGCTGGAATGGTTCTCCGAGGCCGCCCAGAACCGCATCAACAGCGCGCAGAACTCGGCGATCGTCGTCATCATGCAGCGCGTCCACGAGGAGGACGTGGCCGCGCTCGCGCTGGAGATGGGATATGACCACCTCTGCATCCCGATGCGCTGGGATGAGAGCCTGCGCAAGACCACCGGGATCGGCTGGACGGACCCCCGCGCCGAGGACGGCGATCTGGCCTTCCCCGAGCGGTTTCCCGAGGACTGGCTGGCGAGCACCGAGAAGAACATGGGGCCGTATGCTTTCGCCGCGCAGTATCAGCAGACGCCCGTGCCGCGGAAGGGCGCGATGTTCGCGGTCGAGCGGCTGACCTACCTCGACAAGCTGCCCGACGAACCGTTCATCACGATCCGGGCATGGGACTTGGCGGGCACCGAGGGCGCGGGCGCCTACACGGTCGGCATCAGGATGCGCTACGGCCGCGAGAGCCGCAAGTTCTACGTGGATGACGTGAAGCGCGCGCAGCTTTCGTCCGGTGCCGTGCGCGATCTGATCCTGAACACGGCGATCGAGGACACGTCCGAGTGCAAAATCATCCTGCCGAAAGACCCCGGACAGGCAGGCGTGGCGCAGATCGCGGATTTCACGGCCATGCTGGCGGGCTTCAATGTGACTGCGGAAGCACAGTCCGGTAGCAAGGAAGTGCGCGCCGAACCCTTTGCAGGCCACATCGAGAACGGGCACGTATGCGTCTTGCAGGATGTGTGGACCAAGGCGTTCGTCGAGGAGCTTCGGTTCTTCCCCAAAGGCCGCTACATGGACCAGGTGGACGCCGCCTCGTCCGCTTTCAACGCCCTCGCGCCGCTCTCGCGCGCCAAGAAACGCACCCTCACGCTCATCGCGGGCGGCGAGCGGCAGTCGAACTGGGCGACCGGGCCGGGCGACACCGACGAGGCGATGGGGTATTGACACGCTGCTACCCCATCAGGCATTTTGCCTGCATTACGGCACGAAAGTGACCGCCCCTCGCCCGACGAGGAGTAGCTGCGGCCTAGACCGCCTGCATAAAGGATAGCCCGATGACCGAGCAAGAATACGCAAAGACGATGGCAAAAGAGGCGGTTGACGCCCTCATGCGGATTGTCCGGAACGACAATGCCAAGGACGCTGACCGGATTGCAGCAGGCAAAGAGATTTTAGCTCGCGGCTTGGGAGTCTACAAGACGCCCGAAGAAGCCGCGCAGGACATCGAGATCGTAGCACCGGATGAACACGACGGATGATGTCGCGCCGGGACATATTTGACGCGCTGGCGGCTGCGAGCAGTTATGCGGAAGCCCGCCCGCTGATCGGCCAGGTTCGATTGAAGGGTTACGACGCGGACACCGACTACGAGCAGCGCGTTTTGCAGCGCGCGCTGTTCTACTCCCGCGCGCACAAGAAGGCGTTTGATCTCACCCTAAGTGATGAATGTATCAAGAGTATGTCCGTCTATGATCTGCGCGAAGCATTGCAAACACTCGAACAGTTGACAAGCTGCTAACTTTCATGTTTCCTGTGTCGTACAGAGGCGAGTGATTCGCCGCAATCCGACACAGGAGCCCGACATGATGCACCTCAAGAACCTCGTCCATACCACGCCGATTCCCGGATCAGACGGGTGGCACACTGCGGTGCTTGAGGTCACGCCGGAGATGGCGAAGGACTTTCTTGCACAGAACGACGGCAATCGGCGGCTTCGTCCGGGCGTGGTTGTCCGTTACGCAGCGATCATGCGTAAGGGCGAGTGGATGACATCGCCCGAGGCGCTGGTGTTCTCGAAAGAGGGGCAGATTCTAAGCGCGCAGCACCGCCTTCACAGCGTCATTGCAACTGGGCTGCCACAGAAATTCTTGTGCATCTTCGGCGTTCCGAAAGACGTAGTGAAGGTCTTGGACCGAGGCACCATGCGCAGGTGGGGCGATGCCTACGGTCTTGACCAGAAGCAGGAAGCAGTAACAACAAGGCTCGCCGAGACCTACTACGTTGCAACGCGCGTCGCCATTACCGACGCGGATAAGGCTCGACTGTGGGCGGTCATTGAGGACAGCTATGAGATGCAGCGCGCAGCCTGTGGGTGGCACGGAAAAGGTATGTTTCCCTCCGCCGCCGCTCGGGCAGCCGTAGTAGCGAGGTTGTTGAACGGAGACGACGAAGACTACGTTCTCGGCAGTTTCCGCGCTCTGGCGCTAGGACGGGCAGCGGAACTGCCACCCATGCTTGCGAACCTGTGTGTCAAAGCGCGCTCGGGGGAATGGTCGGCCACTGACGGGGCCAGCCTTGTGCTGGCGCGGGCGTGGACGGTTCTTGACCCGAAGAAGCGACATTTGACGCGGACGCCGAAGATTGACGTGTCTGCCGCCGCAGAGGAAGTGCGTGCGGTCATAGAGACCGCGCTCAGCGACGGCGAAGCCCGCTAAAGCCTACAAGTTTACACCTTGACAACGCGGCGGGCTTCGGCCCGCCGCTCTGATTCGCGCCGGTTGGCAAACCGTTACGAAACGGCTATGGTGCCCGAGAAACCGCAGTATCGGGGCCAGCCGTGACCGAAGACATCAAGAAAGCCTCGCGCTACGCCACGCTCGGTGTCAATAGCGACTACGACCCCAAGTGGGGGCTTCGACAGGACGAATTTCTCACCGACCTGCGCGGCGAGCGTGGTGTTCGCCGCCTGCGCGAGATGTCGGAGAACGATCCTGTCTTCGGCGCGATCCTGTCCGCAATGGACTTGATGATCCGCTCGACGCCGTGGCGGATCGAGGGCGGGTCCGAGGAAGCGCGCGAACTGGTAGATGACAGCCTGCACCATCTCGAAGACGTGACCTTCGAGATGTTCATTTCCGACGTGCTCAGTTTTCTGCCGTACGGGTTCAGCGTGTTCGAGATTGTCGCGCGGCGTCCTGCTGCTGACCCGAAACGGAAAGGCCGGGTAACGCTCAAGGCCCTCGCGCCGCGCGCGCAGTGGACCATCGACCGTTTCGAGACGGATCGCACCGGCAAGATCCTCGGCGTCTGGCAGCTTGCGGCTACCGGCAGCACATACATCCCCTACTCCAAGATGCTGCACTTCCGCACGGCCAGCAAGCAGAACTCGCCTGCGGGGTCGTCGGTGCTGCGCAACGCCTACACGTCCTGGTACTACAAGAACCGGATTCAGGAAATCGAGGCGATCGCCATCGAGCGTGAACTGAACGGTCTGCCGATCTTCCGCATTCCGGCCGAGTATCTCAGCCCGGACGCGACGGCCGAGCAGCGCGCGTTCGCCGCCAAGGTCGCTGTCATGGGCCGGGACGTGAAGCGGAACGAGCAGGGCTACATGATCCTCCCGTCCGATCTCTACGAGGATGCGGACGGCAAACTGACCAATCAGCGCATGGTGGATTTCGAGCTGGCCGCGTCCAAGGGCACACGCGACATCAAGACCGGAGAGGTCATCATCCGCTATCAGCAGAACATGGCTACTTCGGCGCTGGCAGACTTCGTGCTGCTGGGCATGAACGACCGCGGATCTTTCGCGCTGTCGCAGTCCAAGGCCGACATCTTCCTCAAGGCGCTGACCGGCTACGTCGATGCGATCGCCTCCGTCCTGAATCGCAAACTGGTGCCGAAATTGCTTGCATGGAACGGCATGGACATGGCCGACGCGCCGAAAGTCGTGCCGGGCCGCGTGGCCCCGATGGATCTGAAGGAACTGGGCGACTACATCGCCCGCGTCGCCGGTGTCGGCATCCGCCTGAACGACGACGCCTCCGAGGACTATATCCGCACCGCCGCCGGTCTGCCGCCATCTTCGGGCGAGGCCCCGCCGCCTGTCTTATCGCCCACGGGCGATATTCGCGGACAACAGCCTGCGGGCGATACGCCAAACGGCACAGAGGAGGCTGAATGATGCCTTATGACACCCTCCCCGCGCGCTACCGCGACATGATCCCGGCCAAGAATGGTCAGGACATCTTCAGGAGTACAATCAACAGTCAACTGGCCGATGGCAAGTCGGAGGAAGTGGCCTTCGCCTCGGCATGGGCCGCGCTTCAGCGGGCGGGCTACGAGCGCAATTCGTCCGGCAAATGGGTCGAAAAGACCCAACCTGGCGCATCTGCGGTACACGTTCCGGGCACGGAGTGGGAAACCGAGAAGGCATCGCCGCGCGTCGGATCGCGCGTTTCGTGGTCGTCTAGCGGCGGCACGGCCCGTGGCGTGATCCGCAGCATCCACCGCAGCGGCAAGGTGCCGAACATTCCCGTCACGATCAACGCGAGCGAGGATGAACCCGCTGCGCGTATCGAACTGCTGGATGATGAGGGCCAGCCGCGCGGCGAGTTCGTCGGGCACAAACTTGATACGCTTGGCGTATCGAAGGTGCAGAAAGCCGAGTATCAAGGCCGTCAGGTTACGCTCAACCGCCCCTCTCGGCTGCCGAAAGGGTCCAGCAAGAAATTCGAGGTCTACGTCAAGGACGGCGACAAGGTAAAGCGCGTCACATTTGGCGACCCGAATATGGAAATCCGCCGCGATGACGCCGAGGCCCGCGCCAACTTCCGTGCCCGCCATTCGTGCGACACCGCGACAGACAAGACCAGCGCGCGGTATTGGTCGTGCCGCATGTGGAGTGCTGGCACCACTGTCCGCGATCTTGCCAAGCGCATCCTCAACGACGACACCTTCACCACCCGCGAAGAAGCGATGGCGCGCAGCTACGACCTCGGGCTGGAGGGCGAGATCCACGTCCATCAGACCGCAGACGGGCAGGCCACCTACATGCCCGGCGAGAGCCACGAGGCGTATCTAGACACCATGGCGACGCGGGCGGGTCTCTATGACGCCGAGGACATGGACGACGGTTATGACGCCGAGGACATGAACGAGGAAGAAAGTGAAAACGAATCGGGCGGGTTGTTGGAGCGTGTCATTTCTGCCATAGTGCAAGCCGTAACGAAGGGCGACGACATGGACGAAACGTTCGTCAAGACCGCGGATGTAATCAAGGTGGACGGCGAGCGCCGGATCGCTTGGGGGTGGGCGTCCGTGTCCACACTCAAGGGAGAAATGGTGGTAGACCGCCAAGGCGACATCATCACGCCGGTCGAGATGGAGAAGATGGCCGACCGCTTCATGTTGAGCGCCCGCACGGCCAAGGCCATGCACGAGGGCGCGGGCGTGGGCGAGGTCATTCACTCCTTGCCGCTGACCAAGGAACTCTCGGCGGCGCTCGGAATCGAGACTGACCGCGAAGGTTGGGTTATCGGCATGAAGATTCACGACGACAAGACTTGGCAGGCGTTTCGGGAAAATCGCCTCCGTGCTTTCTCCATCGGAGGAAAAGCAAAGCGTCAAGAGATTAAAGAATGAAGGTGTGTAGCGTAGAGGGCTGCGCGGGAAAAGCGACTCGTAGAGGGTCGGGTATGATAAAAGGTTTCATGCAACCGGCGAAGGAGCGCGCGGCGTGATGGCCTACAAACTCAGCGACATGGAACTCGAAGAAGTTTCAGGCGTGGACACTCCAGCAAACCAGTTCGCTTCCGTTGTTCTGGTCAAGCGTGTTGCGCCCGAATCACTTTCGGGCTATACGGATAGTGTCAAGCCCGAATTTGAGGGCAAAACAACGAAAGGAGATGGTTCTGTGACCGTCGAAGAACTCACCAAGTCGCTTGAGGGTCTTCAGACCCAGGTCACGGACCTGACCAAGCGCGCCGAAGAAGCGGAGACCGCCAAGGCCGCCGCCGAAGCAGCCGCCGCCGAACTGACCAAATCCGCTGAGGAAGCAGGTCTGGCTGTCGAAGACGGCAAGATCGTCAAGCGGGCCGACCCCGAATACGTCGAGATCGACGGCGAGCGGGTCGAGAAGTCGCTGGTTCCTGCCCCGGTGCTGAAGGCGCTGGAAAAGGCCGCTGCTGACATCGCCGAGATGCAGAAGCGCGCCGAGGAAGTCGATCTTGCCAAGCGCGGTGAGACCGAACTGCCGAACCTCGCGGGCACCGCGCTTGCGAAAGGCCGTCTCCTGAAGTCGCTGGAAGGCGACGCCGAACTGCTCGCAGCCCTGAAAGCCGCCGACAAGGCGATGGCAGGCAACTACGAGGAGAAGGGCGAAGGCAAGATGGACGACGACATGGCGGAACCGGCCAAGAAGCTGGACCGCATGGCGCGCGATTACGCCGCCGAGAAGGGCATGTCTTTCGAGACGGCCTATGCGGAAGTCACCAAATCGGGCGACGGCGCCGATCTCTACCGCGCACTTCGCGCAACCGCCAACTGAGGAGAGACGCTCATGGCTTACATCGAAGAGGCAACCTGCGTCACGCTCATCGCTGGCGCAGACCTCCGCACCCACCAGTTCAAGTTCGTGTCGGTCGCGGCCGATGGCGAGGTTGAACTGACCGCTGATGACGCGAAAGCGCAAGGCGTCCTGATGAACGCGCCGAACACCGGCGAGGCGGCCACGGTCGCAATCGGCGGCATCGTCAAGGTCAAGTGTGGCGCTGATGTCACCCGCGGCGGCGACGTGTCTTCGGGCGCCAGCGGCGCTGCGAAGGACGCAGACACCAACGCTGTCGTTCTCGGCACCGCGCTGGAAACCGGGGCAAACGGGCGGGTCATTTCGATCCTGCTCGGGCGCTGAACAGGCTGAGGAGTTACAGCAATGACGCAACCCACCGCACGCGCTGTTCACGTCGATCAGCCGCTCACCAACATCTCGATCGCGTACCTTCAGAACGCGGCTGACTTCGTGGCAGGTCGGGTCTTCCCGAACCTGCCCGTGCAGAAGCAGTCCGATCTGTACTATGTCTTCGATCGGTCGTTCTTCAACCGCACCAGCGCCAAGAAGCGCGCGCCCAACACCGAAGCGTCGGTCATCGGCCTCGAACTCACGACTGCCAGCTACTTCGCAGACGTGTGGGCGACGAAGATGCAACTCTCGGATCAGATCATGTCCAACGCGGACGCGGTTCTGAACCTGGAGCGGGCCGCATCCGAAAACGTGATGCACGACCTTCTCATCCGCCGCGAGAAGGATTGGGCTGCCAACTACTTCACCACGGGCATCTGGGGCACCGAATACACCGGCGTTGCAGGTACTCCGGGCACGGATGAAGTCGTACAGTGGTCGGATCAGACCTCGGGCGACCCGATCGCGAACATCCGCTCGGCCAAGACCGACATCAAGGAGGCCACCGGGTTCATGCCGAACACGATGGTCGCTTCCCGTCGTGTCATCGACGCGCTGGTGGATCACCCGGACATCGTGGACCGGATCAAGTACTCGGGCGGTGTCGGCAACCAGAACCCGGCGGTCACGTCGGAGCAGGCGCTGTCGCAGCTTTTCGGTATCCCCCGCATCATGGTGATGGACGGCATCGAGAACACCGCAGCCGAAGGCGACACCGAAGCCAGCGCCTTCATCGGCGGCAAGAACGCGCTGCTGACCTACTCGGCACCCACGCCGGGTCTGATGACCCCCAGCGCGGGCTACACCTTCTCGTGGCAGGGCTACCTTGGGCAAGCGAACACCTTCGGCGTGGCCACCAAGCGTCGCTACCGCGACGAGCTGGAGACCACGGAGATCGAAGGCGCGATGGCGTTCGATCACAAGCTGGTCGCGGCCGATATGGGCGTGTTCTTCGGCGGCATCGTCGCCTGACGAAACTGGGGCGGCCCTTCGGGGCCGCCCATTTCCACCAAGGAGGCTCCCGATGGCCCGTCTGATTTCCCGAGAGTTCAATCCCACTGCTCCGGTCTACGTGCGCAAATTCTTCGTTGCAGCAGGCCGTCACTGGAATCCGGGCGATATGTTCGATTGGCAGCATTTGTCGGTCGCCCAGCGCCGTGTCAAGCAACTGTTTGATGCGGGCAAGCTCATGCACGCGGAAGAGGTCAAGAGCGATTGGGCGGGGCTGCAAGCGCGCGAGAGCGCGGCGCCCGCGCCAAAACCTGCTCCCGCGCCAGAACCCGCCATCGAGACCGAGATGGAAGATGACACGATCCTTGCGGACGCCGCCGAACCCATCGACGAACTCGACGAACTGGATATGAAGGCGCTGCGCGAGATCGCGCTTGCAGAGGATGCACCGACGCGCGTCAGCCGCGAAGCGCAGCGCGAGGCGATCCGAGAGAACCGCAAGGCCAAGGCGGGGGCGTGACACCTTCCGCAGTTACGAGGTGTGACATATGACCAAGATCACGACGGATTTCGCTGGGACCGAGACGCTCGCTGAGACCAAGACCCGTCTTGGGGCGATTCTGGATGCCTGGGGCTACGATCCCAGCGCGTATTCGTCGTGGGGCGACGCTCGCACGGACCTGAACGACGTGCTTCAGGGCACGTCGCAGGGCGTTATTGCTGATGGCGAGCGCGCGTCGGTCTTCCGCCCCAAGATCAACTTCCTGAATGATCCTGTTGCGGTCAACGCGGACCTGTTCTCTGACAGCCGCCCCGGCCACACGGCAGCGCCTCTCCCCGGCTATGTGTTCTCCGACACCGCTGGCACTACGCCCGCGACCCTCGGGGGCACTGTCGCGCGGGTGAACAGCCCTGTTTCGGGACAACCTCACCTGCTTATGGCCGACGCGCCTGACAGGCTGATCTGGGGGCGTATGCCTGCGGTGGGGGTGCGGAACCTGTATAATCAGACTTCTCTTAACCCCAATAATCTTTGGACTAAAGGCATGACCGCCATTGAAATTGTAGAGGATGAATTTTCAACGGTAAAGCTGGTTGAGGGTAGCACCGGCGGCGACTCCACATACAGGCTAGAACAGACCGTAAATGTCGTGGCAGGCCAGCAATACACAGCGTCTTATCTGGTTAAGCCCGCCGGGCGCGATTGGGTTACAATCCGCCTTGAGGGCGATCCAGCGCCTGTCTCTTCAATGGCTGTAGATTTCAACCTGACTGATCGGACACGCGAGGCCGTCGATGCAGCCTTTGATGACGCAACTATTGGCCCCTCCGGGTCCGGTTCTGTAATCACCGCGACCTTCACAGCAGCCGCTACGGGCGTGCTAATTGCTCGACTGCATATTAATGCGGGGCAGGTAGGTTTTTCCGGTGGGCAGCTTTACACCGGCGACGGCGTTTCCGGCTTGCTGGTCAAGGAGCCGCAGTTTGAAAAGGGAGCAGCGCGGACCCCCTACCAGCGTGTCACCTCCGCCTTCGACGTCACCCAATCCGGCCAGCGTTCCATCTACTACCTCCAAGGCAACGGCGTGAACCAATACATGGCCACCTCGGCCAATGTGGATATGTCCAGCGTATCGGCGGCTGCGATGGTCGCGGGGTTGGAGGTTCTTGATAAATCAGTAGGTAGTTGGCTGGTTTCGCACCCCGGCCTCGGTGCGGGGGCATTGAACATCACCTCGGATGCCTCGCCGTCCGAACGCTGGCGCTCGATCCTTTATAACGACAGCGAAGTCAGCACGCAGCGCGCTACGCCATCTGATTACCCAGCGCCAGATCGGGCAGTCATCACCGCCGAAGTGGAGACGACAGACCTAGTGCTTCGCCGCAATGCCGCGGAATTGTCCCGTGGTGCTTACACCGGCCCGCTGACGGGTCTTGCTGACGCGCCGCTCGCCGTCTTGGCGCGCAACACCGGCGCAGCCCCCGCCAACGCCCGCTGGTTCGGCCACACCTTCTGCAACATGACCGCCGCCGAACTCGCCCGCACTGAAGCCTACCACGCCTACCTCACCGGGGAGACACTGGCATGACCTCCGAAACCCTGACCGTCATGGCCCCTGTAGCTATCCGCGACACCGTGGCCCTGCCCCTTGCGATGGCACTTGGTCAAGCCGCTGGGGATGCACCAGAGGAATGGGCTGGCGCGTTCAAGACCGTGTGGCAGACCGAGGGTGGCACCGAATGGGGTGTCTTTGGCACCACGCGAGACCTGACCGCCGTAACTGCTGCGCTTGCCTCTCCTGAGATGGCAGATGCCACACAGGCGCTTGTGATCTGGCGAACTGCCACAGGCGAGGATGAAACGCCTACCCCCATGCCCACGGTCGAGACGCATCCCGGCATGGTCATTGCGATCATCGGGCCGGACACCGCGTCGGCACTCAGGGCAGCGGGGTTGAAGCCGATCCCGGCGGAGGATGATCTGTGACCTCGCGGCTTATCAAGATCGGGGACGCGCTGTCGCAGCTTCTGAACGTGACGCTGCTGCGTCGGCACGAGGCGACGGACCCGAACGAAAGCACGAGCGGGCGCTGCCACTGGGAAGCGCGCTACGCCTCGCGGCACTGGACGTGGCAATGGGCCGAGCGGGCGATCGACGCGCTGTTCTGGCGGGACCGCGACGACACGGGGCGGCGGCATTGCGAGCTGTCCGACCTGCGCGACTACGAGCGGGCGCGGGAAAAAGTGCGGCGCTTCGAGGGGCGCGCGAATGAGACGGTGGGCATATGACATGACCCTTGAAGAAGCCCGACGCGCCGAGGTCTCCCGCTACGAGGCCGCGTATAAGAACCCGGCATACAAGCTCGGGGATCGGCGGCGCAAGCACATCAAGCAGCATATCGCGCGCATCCCCAAAGGGAGCCTGTTGGACGTGTCCACGGGCCGCGCCGAGACGCTTCAGATTGCGCGCAACCTCGGTCACGATCCGGTCATGGGCACGGAGGCTGTGCCATATCTGTGCAACGGCAAGGACATCGTTCATGCGCTTGTCCACGATCTGCCATTCGCGGACGACTCTTTCGATACCGTGACGATGTTCGACGTGATGGAGCATCTGGTGCAGGAAGATACGGCGGCAGCCTGCCGGGAACTCGCCCGTGTCGCGCGACACCGAGTCCTGCTGACGGTATGCAACAAGCCGTCCCGTTTTGGCAGCGACGGGGATCTGCACATCAATCGGCGCGCCTCCTACGAAGTGTGGCACAATGAACTCACTACGCATTTCGGACGATCCGTGATACGACACGGGGCACAGAAATCCATCAGCGAGATGTTCGAGGTGCTGCTGTGACGATCGAAAACGTCCGCTTCTACGTCGGGGACACGGAGACGCCGTATCTGCTGACCGATGACCAGATCAATCTTGCGCTCGACGCGACCGCGAGCGATCTGGCCGCCGCTGCGCTCTGCGCGCGGTCTCTCAGCGCGCGGTTCGCTCGCCAGGTGGACAAGCGGTTCGAGACGATCTGGTCCTACAACAGCCAGAAGTCCATGGCCTTCGAGAAGCTGGCCCGCAACCTTGAGCAGCAGGCCAAGCGGGCAGGCGGTCTGGGTGTTCCTGTCGCGGGCGGCATCAGCAAGGCCGACATGGAAGCCGCAGACAGCAGTGAAGATCGCGTGCGGCCCTTCTTCCGTGACAACCTGTTCAACAACCCGCCCGCGCCGAACGCGGCAGGTAGCGATTACGAGGAGTGACCCATGGCACGTCCGATGATCCCCGGCACGCGACGTTTCCGCGAGACGATGCGCGCCTTGGCAGTCGAGGATGCCAACACGTCCGATCCCGTAGGTCTGTATGCACCGAATGATCGCCCGGCGCGCAGGACTCTCGCGCCTCTGGGCGGGCGCACGGCGACCTTGATGGGGTCTCGTGCGTTCCGGCTGGCGTTTGCGAATGCGTGGTTTCTCGCAACCGGCACTTGGAACGACGCGGGTCTTTGGCGCGACGGTGTTGCGTGGCAATGAGCGGGCACTGCTACGTCATTGCCAGCGGCCCCAGCCTGATCGGGTTCGACTTCGACGCGCTGCCCGATGGGACGCGCATCGGGGCAAACCGTTCGGCGTGGCTGGCGAACTGTGACCTGCTCTGCACGGTGGACAAGAACTTCCACCGAAAGGAGCGCGGCCGGATCACCAGGTTCGGAGACCGCGCCTACGTCGCCATCTCGGACAAGTTCGAGGAGTATCCCGGCGTCAACTACTGGGCCTACGCGCCGGGTCTGCCGGGCCTGGCAGTGGCGCCGCAGACTCTTGGCGGGTCCAACTCGGGCTTCGCTGCGCTGAACCTCGCGGTCCAACTCGGGTACACCGAGATCGCGTTGCTCGGCTTCGACTACAAGTGGATGCAAGGGCGTTCTCATTTCCACGAGGGCTATAACCAGAAACAGCACGTCGAGCGGCAGTTGCAGCAATGGTCGCGCGCGCATGACAATGCTGCTGCGCAGATCAAGCCCATGGGTGTGAACGTGACAAACTTCGTCGGCCCCTATGGCAGCATGGTCAAGGCGTATCCCACCGCGCCCTTGTCCGATATGCTGTGACAGCGTAAGGTGCCCGTATGAGCGCCGAAGATGTATCCGTTGCCGAACTGCTCGAAGACTTCGGGCAAGACCTGACGCTCAACCGCGCCGGGACGCCGACCTATGACCCCTCGACTGGCACCGTCAGCAACGGCACGCCGACGACAATTTCCGTCCGTGGGGTCTTCATCTACCGCGACCAGATGAACGCGGACGGAACCGTAGTGCGCGGCACTGAGCGCCGCCTGCTCATTACTGCCGCGGGGGCCACCGGCACGCCCGCCATCGGAGACACGGTGGACGGCACGAAGATTTCGCATGTCCGCGCCTTCACGCCGAACGGCACGGTCGTGGCGTGGGACTGCAAGGTGGACGCCTGATGGTTACGCAGATTCAAGCCATCGCCCGTGTCGAGAGCACCGACATTGCAGAGCGGTTTCGCCAGAACGCCGCACGGCTGCGAGCGCGCGTCGGAGAGATGCTGGCCGACGCCATCGTGGACGGCAGCCCGGTGGACTCGGGCACTTACGTCATGGCGCATCGCGCGGGGCCGGGGCCGACCGAGTCGGCGGGCGATCGCAGCAGCGAAGGCAAGACGCGCGGGAGAAACCCTGCGCAGTTCAAGAACCTTGCGCGGGCCAACTTGAAGCGCAGCGTCTCTGCGGCCGCAATTCAGGCGTCCGGCGAAATCTGGATCACGAACTCGTCACTGCACGCAGAGCGCGTGGAGTCCTTGGGCTGGCCCGCACCGCTGTTCGGCAATCCGGGTATCTCCGGACCTGGCCCCTACAGGGTGTATGCGCAGGCGCGCGCGGCATTCCCGGCTTTCGTTGACCGGGCCGCCGCCGAACTCGGGGTGCAAACGCGATGACCAGCCGTTTGGACGACATCCGCGTGGCGCTGGAGCACCACCTCGTAGTGGAAGCCAACTGGTTTTTGCTGTCCGGCGTGTGGAGCGATTCCGGTCAGTGGCGTGACTCAAGAGACTACGACACCGGAGATTCCATACCGGACCCGGCCTTACCGTCCAGCATTGCGTGGCCGAACGTGCCGTTCGCGCCGACGACGGGCACGGCCTATCTGAGAACGCAGTTCATGCCCGCGCTGCGGCGTCCCTCGACTGCGGGACCGAACCCTGAGCAGCGTCACAGCGGCATGTTCTTTGTCACGGTCTGCACGCCAGAAGATCAGGGCGCGAACGCAGGGATGGAGATCGCAGACCGGCTCTGCGAGCGGTTTGACGGGTCTACGTCCATCGTCGCATCGACCGTCATCGTGCGCCTTGAATACGCCGAGGCCAAACTGCCTTTGCACGATCCACCATTCTACGCTATACCAGTGGAAATTAGCTGGTACAGCTACGTCAAACAAGGAGCCTGATACATGGCGCTGTTCGCACAAGGGGCCAATACCCGCCTCACCGTAGCCTCGGAGACCAGCTTCGGCGTTCTCCCTACGTCCCCGACTTTCGCCGTCCTTCCGTACCGCACGCACTCGCTCGATCTGACGAAGGAGCGCGTGCAGGGTAACGACATCCTGGGCGACCGGATGGCCTTCGTGGATCGCCACGGCAACCGGACTGTCGCGGGCAGCATCGAAGTGGATCTTCGGCGCGGCGCCTACGACGCGCTGCTTCAGAGCGCGTTCTTCAACACGTTCAACTCCAGCGACCAGCTTACCATCGGCACCACGCCGCAGTATCTGGCGTTCGAGGACGCGGCGTCCGACATCACGCAATTCCGCCAGTTCTCCGGGTGCCTGGTCAACAGCGCGACCTTCAACATCGCGCCGAGCCAGATGGTGCAGACCACTTTCGACATCGTGGGTCGGAACATGGTTCAGGCAGGCACGTCGCTGGACAGCACGCCGACCGCCGCCGCCACCTTCGAGCCGTTCGACTCGTTCAATGGCGAGTTGCTTGAAGGCGGTGTCGGCACCGCGAACGACCTCTGCATCATGTCGGCCTTGAATTTCAGCATCACGAACGATGTGACGCCCGCTCACGTCATCCTCTGTGCAGACAACCGCGACACTGCGGCCCAGATGCAGTACGGTATGGCGACCGTTGAGGGCACGATGACCGTTTACTACGAGGACGAGACGCTCATCAACAAGTTCCTCAACGAGACCGAGACCGAACTGTCCGTCACCGTCGATGACCCGACCGGGACGAATGGCTACACGTTCTACATGCCGCGCGTCAAACTGAACGGCGCCGCCGTCCCGGTAGCGAACATGCAGTCGCGCATGATCGAGATTCCGTTCGTCGCGCTGAAAGACCCGTCTGACGGGTTCAGCCTGCGACTGACGCGGACTTCCTGACACCCCGGCCGGGGTTCGGTAGCGGCGGCTTGTCGGGGGCCGCCGCTGCCACCTTCCCGAACCCCCGACAGGAGAACCCGATATGAGCCTCAGAGCAGTCGGCAAAGTCAAAGACACCACGACCCTCGTCGTTCGCGATCCTGTGAGCAGAGACCCGCTCAAGACGATCGGCGGCGGCGACATGACCGTGACCATTCACGGCCCGTTCAGCGAGCACTACAAGACTGTTCTGCGCGACCAGCAGCAGCGCCGCACGACCGAACTGGCAGGCAAGGGGTCGCCCACCATGTCGCCGGAAGAGCTGGAAGAGTTCTCGCGCGAACTGATGTTCCGCTGCATCGAAAGCTGGACTGTCACGCTTGAGGGCGACGAGATCGTCCCGCTGGAGCGCGAGGCCGTGGATGCCGTGTTCGCGGAGTTCCCGTGGCTGCGCGATGACATCGAGATGGCTTTCGGCAGCAGGGGAAATTTTTTGGAGCGGCCGAAGCCGCTCTGATACCCTACGCTGAGCACAGCTTCAGACTGAGCCGGACGGATTCATCCGGCACATCTGTGCGAGCGCATCTCGAACAGGTCGCAAAGGTGATGGGCCGCCCGCCGAAGGATCTCGTCGGGCCGCCCTTCCCAGATCGCTACGGCCACCTGTGGTCGGCCTTCCTCGATCTGCACAGCGGACGCGCCTACGGCATGGGGCCGAACCCGATCTCCTGGCCTGATATTCTCGCGTGGGACACCCTCACGCGGTCGGGTTTGCAGGAATGGGAGGTTCGTGTCATAAAGGCGTTGGACGCGCTCTGGCTGCGCATGACGGACGAGGACGCAAGCGATGGTTGATGATGTTGTTGGGCTTCGGTTCGTCGCAGAAGG
>CAZUVG010000013.1:0-18860 GCA_964623765.1 uncultured Roseicyclus sp. | reverse complement strand
GGCTGATGAAAAGGTAGGAGAGGCCAAGCTCGGCCTGCAGCTCCATCATCAGGTTCAGCACCTCGGCCTGCACCGACACGTCGAGCGCCGATACCGCCTCGTCGGCGATGATGAGCTTGGGGTTCAGCGCCAGCGCGCGCGCGATGGCGACCCGCTGGCGCTGGCCGCCGGACAGCTCGTGGGGGTAGCGGGACATGAAGTCCCGTGGCAGGCGCACCCGGTCGAACAGCTTCGAGACACGCTCGTGCCGCTCGGACGCGGACAGGTTCTCGAAGTTCAGGAGCGGCTCGGACACCTGGTGGGACAGCTGCATCTGCGGATTGAGCGAGGCGAACGGATCCTGGAAGATCATCTGCATGTGGCGCCGCGCGCGGCGCAGGTCCGAGCCGTTCAGCGCCATGATGTCGACGCCGTCGAGATCGATCTTGCCCGAAAGCGGCTCCACCAGCCGCAGGATGGACCGGCCGGCGGTCGACTTGCCGCAGCCTGACTCGCCCACGAGGCTGAGCGTCTGGCCCGACTTGATGGTGAGAGACAGGTCCTCGACAGCGTGGACGTTGGCGATCGTCCGGCGCAGGAAGCCCCCCTTCACCGGAAAGCGGGTCGTGAGGTTCTCGACCCGCAGGAGCACCCGGTCCGTGCCCGGGATGGGCTGCGGCAGCGGCGCGTCCTCGGGCGCGTTCATGAGCTTCATGGGCTCCGGCAGCGCCTTGCCGCGCATCTCGCCGAGCTTCGGCACGGCAGACAGAAGCGCCTGGGTATATGGGTGCTGGGGCTTGGCGAAGATCTGCTCCACCGGCCCCTCCTCCACCTTGTTGCCGCGATACATGACCACGACGCGGTCGGCGATCTGGGCGACCACGGCCATGTCGTGGGTGATGAACATGACGGAGGTGCCGGTCTCGCGCTTCAGACGGTCGATGAGCGCGAGGATCTCGGCCTGGATCGTCACGTCGAGCGCGGTCGTCGGCTCGTCGGCGATCAGGATGCGCGGCTCGCAGGCCAGCGCGATGGCGATGACGACACGCTGGCGCATGCCGCCCGAAAGCTCGTGGGGGTATTGCTGCAAGCGCCGCTCGGGCTCGGGGATGCGGACCTGGCGCATGAGTTCGAGGGCGCGGGCGCGGGCCTCGCGCTTCGTCATGCCCTTGTGCTTGATGAGGCCTTCCGTCAGCTGCCGCTCGATGGTGAAGACCGGGTTCAGGGCCGTCATCGGCTCCTGGAAGATCATGCCGATCTCGTTGCCGCGGATGTCGCGCATGGTGCCGGCATCGGTCCGGGCGAGGTCGATCGGCTCCTCGCCCGCCTTGCGGTCGAACATGAGCTGCCCACCCACGATCTGCCCGCCACCGAACTCCACCAGCCGCATCAGCGACAGCGACGAGACGGACTTGCCCGAACCGCTCTCGCCCACGATGCAGACGGTCTCGCCGGGACCGACCTCGAAGGACACGTCCTCGACGCCGGCGACGGTGCCGGACTTCGTCTGGAATTCCACGCGGAGGTTGCGGACCTGCGCGATCGGCCGGTCGAGCATGGGGCCACCTTTCCCTATCGGATGACCCCGCGACGCTATGGGCGGAGCCCGGTGCTGTCAAATGCCGCGTCTGCCCAATTTCAAGGCGTTCCGTTGCGGCAGGAGGCTTGCTTTTTGGGCATGTTCCGCGTTCGATGCAGGGTGGGGTAGACTTCGCCTTGGCCTTGCGCCTGACATCGTCCCATCCCGCATAAAGATAACCCGGGGCGCTGCCCGTCCCGGTCACATCACTGGCAAAGTGAGTTCAACAAGGAGAGAAGATCACATGACCCGCAAGACACTCCTGCTGGGCGCGACGGCGCTGGCGCTGGCCCCGGCGGCCGCGCTCGCCGAACGCGGCTCCTCGGGGCACCTGAACATCATCTACTGGCAGGCGCCCTCGACGCTGAACCCGTATCTCTCGGGCGGAACGAAGGAGATCGAGTCCTCCTCGCTGATTCTCGAATCGATGGCCCGCTTCGATGACACCGGCACGATGGTTCCGTGGCTCGCCTCGTCGATCCCGACGGTCGAGAACGGCGGCGTTTCCGAGGATCTCACCTCGATCACCTGGAACATCGCCGACGGCGTCATGTGGTCCGACGGCTCGCCCCTGACGGCGGCGGATTTCGTGTTCACCTGGGAATACTGCACCCATCCCGAGGGCGGCTGCGCCCAGGTGAGCTTCTTCGACGGCGTTGAAGCGGTCGAGGCCGTGGACGACAGCACCGTGCGGGTGGTCTTCGAACAGCCGACGCCGTTCCCCTACACCGCCTTCGTCGGCTCGGAGAGCCCAGTGATCCAGGCCGCGCAGTTCGCTGACTGCCTCGGTGCCCGCGCGCCGGAGTGCACGGATGCCAACTTCGGCCCGATCGGCACGGGTCCGTTCGTGGTGGACGAGTTCCGGCCGAACGACGTGATCGAGCTGTCGGCCAACGAGAACTTCCGCAACCCCGAACAGCCCTATTTCGGCACGGTGACATTCCGTGGCGGCGGTGACGCCAACGCGGCGGCGCGTTCGGTCTGCCAGACGGGCGAGTTCGACTACGCCTGGAACCTGCAGATCGACCCGCAGATCCTGGCCGACATGGAGGCCGAGGGGCTGTGCACCGTCGTGACCGCCTTCGGCACCTCGGTGGAGCGTCTGCACCTCAACCAGACGAACCCCGACCCGGCACTGGGCGATATCCGCTCCACGGCAGAGGCAGGCCCTCACCCGTTCCTGACCGATCCCATCGTCGGCCAGGCGCTTTCGATGGCGATCGACCGCGTCCTGCTCACGGATCTGGGCTATGGCCAGGGCGGCCAGCCGACATGCAATGTCCTTCCCGCGCCCGAGCTCTACGCCTCGACGGCCAACGACGCCTGCCTCGTGCAGGACCTCGAAGGCGCCATCGCGCTGCTGGACGAGAACGGGATCGTCGACACCGACGGTGACGGCATCCGCGAATACGACGGCACGCCGCTGTCGGTCGTTTTCCAGACCTCGACCAACGCAGTCCGCCAGGACTACCAGGCGCTGATCCAGGACTGGTGGTCGGAACTCGGTGTCGACACCGAGCTGCGCAACATCGACGCGTCGGTCTTCTTCGGCGGCGACCCGGCATCCCCGGACACGTTCCAGAAGTTCTATGCCGACATCGAGATGTACACCAACAACTTCGCCGGCGTTGACCCGCAGGCCTACATGGCCAACTGGGTCTGCGATGACTGGCCGCGCCCCGAGACGCAGTGGCAGGGCGCCAATATCCAGCGCTTCTGCTCGGAAGAGTATGACGCACTGGTCCTCGAGATGGCCGGCACGGCCGATCTGGAGGAGCGCGGACGTCTCGCACGTGAGATGAACGACATGCTGGTCCAGAGCTACTCGATCATCCCGATCACGCACCGCGGCGGCGTCTCGGCCCATGCCGTGACCCTCGAGGGCATCAAGATGTCCGACTGGGACTCGGAGCTGTGGAACATCGCCGAATGGCGCCGCACCCCGGGCGAAGAGCGTTGATCCCGACGTGCTAGACCACTAAGGACGGCCCCCGTCGCACCCGCGCCGGGGGCCGTTCCCAACGGACTGCCGGCCCGTCGCGGGCATTCGCAGCGAGGCTCCCCAATATGGTCACCTACATCATCCGGCGACTGGTCCTGGCCGTTCCGGCCCTGATCTTCATCAGCTTCATCATCTTCATGATCGTCAAGCTTTCGCCGTCCGACCCCACGGCGAACCTGCCGCTGACGATCCCGCCCGAGGTACGCGAGCAGATCCGCGAGAGCCTTGGCGTGAACGAGCCGCTGGTGGGCCAGTATCTCAGATGGGCGCGGATGATGTTCATCACCGAGCCCGCGATCATGCTCGAGGATGCGCTCTGCGGCCGGGACCGCCTGCCCGACCGCTCGATGCCGGAGGGGTGCCTCCAGCTCGTGCCGCCGGACACCTCGCGGATCATCAGCTACCAGACCCGCAGCCCCGTCTTCGACATCATCGCGGTCTCGCTGCCGCAGACGCTCTGGGTCGTGGGCACGTCCTACATCGTCGGCATCCTGATCGGCGTGCCGCTCGGGATCATCTCGGCCTACAAGCAGTATTCGGTGACCGACCAGGCCGCGACCTTCTTCTCGATGGTGGGCTTCTCGATCCCGACCTTCTTCACCGGGACCATGGCCATCATCATCTTCTCGGTCTGGACCCCGACGGACTCGTGGCTTTGGCTTCCGTCGAGTTACACGACAACGCATGTCGTCGAGGACTGGGACAGCTTCGTGTTCCAACTGCGCCAGATGTTCCTGCCCATGATGGTGCTGGGCCTCTTCAACGCGGCGCAGATCAGCCGCTACATGCGCGCCTCGATGCTCGACAACCTGCAGCAGGACTACGTGCGGACCGCGCGGGCCAAGGGCATGGGCGAGCGCGTCGTCGTCCTGCGCCACGTGCTGCGGAACTCGCTCATCCCCGTCGTGACCGTCATCGCGCTGAACGTGCCAGCCGTCTTCGGCGGCGCACTGATCACCGAGCAGGTGTTCCGCGTGAACGGCATCGGCTACCAGCTGATCCAGGCCATCCGAGGCGCCGACGTGCCGATGGTGCAGACCATCAGCTTCATCTTCGCGGTGCTCGTGGTGAGCTTCAACCTGATCGCCGACGTCCTTTATGGCATCCTGGACCCGAGGATCCGCTATGACTGACCGAACAAACGTCACGATGACCTCGGGCGCCACGCCCGCCGGTGCCGCGCCGAGCCTCCTCTCCGAGGCGCCGCGCAGCCAGTGGGCCGAGGCCTGGGACCAGTTTCGCCACCACCGCGGCGCGATGGCGGGGATGTTCTGCTTCGTCGCGATCATCCTCTTCGTCACCGTGGGCCCGTGGCTCTGGCCGATCGACCCCGGCGATCTCGACACGCGCAACCGCTTTGCCTCGCCCTCGCTGGCGCACCCGATGGGGACGATGCAGCTCGGGCAGGACGTGATGGCGCAGGTCATGTTCGGCGGCCGCGTCTCGCTTGCCGTGGGCATCGTCGCCATGATCATCACGTTGCTTCTGGGCACGCTGATCGGCGTCCTCGCCGGCTTCTTCCGGTCGCTCGACGGCATCCTGATGCGGCTGACGGACCTGTTCCTGGCCCTGCCCGTCCTGCCGCTGCTGCTCGTCATCATCATGCTCTTCCGCGAGCCGCTCAGCCAGCGTTTCGGAACCGAGGCGGGGATCTTCATCCTGATGGTATCGGTCATAGGGATCACCTCGTGGATGCCGGTCGCGCGAATCGTCCGCGGCGACATCCTCGCCGTCAAGGAACGGGAATTCATCCTTGCCGCCCGCTCCATCGGAACGCCCTCGCGGCGACTGATCCTGCGGCACATCCTGCCGAACGTGCTGTCACCGATCATGGTCTCCGGCACGCTCGCCATCGCGAACGCGATCATCACGGAATCGGCGCTGAGCTACCTCGGTCTCGGTTTCCCGTCGGATTTCCCGACCTGGGGCAAGATCCTGATCGACGCGGTGCAATACACCGAGCGCGCGCCGTGGATGGTGATCTTCCCGGGCGTGCTGATCTCGCTGACCGTGCTCAGCGTGAACTACATGGGCGACGGGATGCGCGACGCCCTCGATCCACGCATCCGGGGCCGGTGAACTAGGGCCGGAGGGCGCGGCCGAAAAGCCGCGCCAGCCGCGCCCGCGCGTCGAGACACGCCTGCCAGTCGAGCCCGGCCTGCTTCAGCCCGTCGAGCGCGGCGAGCATCGCGGCAGCCGTCGCGCGCGCCTCGTCGCCCGCGGCCTCCGGAGCGATCCGGCCCTGCGCGCCTTCCCGCGCCAGCCATTCGCCGTAAACTTCGGAAAGCCGCGCGTAGCCCTTCTTCACGATCTCGTTGGCCGGACCCTGCTTGGCCGACAGAAGCTCGTCCGCGTGGGGCGAGCGCAGCATCATCTCGGCCGCATCGCCCATCTGCGCCTCGAAGGCCGCGGCAAGAGCGGCCGCCGGGTCGTCATGGGCGCCAAGCGCCTCCTGCACGGCCTCGGCCGCGGCATCGAAATAGGCCTCCATCAACGCGGAGAAGATGTCGTCCTTGTTGCGGTAGTGGAGGTAGAGCGCGGCCCGGCTCATCCCCGCCCGGTCGGCGATGTCCTGCATCGACGTCCGCTTCAGCCCGAACTGGAGAAAGCTCTCGTAAGCCGCCTCCAGCACCGCCCAGGCGCGCGCATCCGCGATGCGGTCGCGGATGCGTTCGGTCAGGGACGGAGTTCGGGCGGCGGCGTCCATGAATACCAGATGACACCGGCCGTCCATTCTGTCAATTGACAGCCTGACGGCCCGAGGCCATTTTGTCAGAAACCGCCGCGAGGGGAGAGACGCGCCATGGCCACGCGCCTGACAGTGAACGGGACCGAGCACGAGGTCGAACTGCCGGACGACGTGCCGCTCCTCTGGGTCCTGCGCGACGAGATCGGGCTGACGGGCACGAAATACGGCTGCGGCGTGGCGGCCTGCGGCTCCTGCACCGTCCATATCGACGGCGAGGCCGTCCGCGCCTGCCAGGTGGCGCTGGCCGATGTCTGGGGCGATGTGACCACGATCGAGGGGCTGGGCAACCGCCAAGCCCTCCACGCCGTGCAGTCGGCCTGGGTCGAGCACCAGGTCGCTCAATGCGGCTACTGCCAGTCGGGGCAGATCATGCAGGCCGCGGCCCTTCTCGCCGAGATGCCCGACCCGACCGACGAGGACATCGACGTCGCCATGGCCGGCAACCTCTGCCGCTGCGGTACCTATCCCCGCATCCGCGCGGCGATCCGCACCGCCGCCGCCACCCTGCGGGAGGCCTGAGCCATGGCAAGCATCGGCAAGATCGCGCGCCGCACCTTCCTGATCGGGTCGGCTGCCGTAGCGGGCGGCGTGGCCTTCGGCGTCTGGCAGTATCGGCGCGACCTGCCGAACCCGCTGCCCCCCGGCGAGGGGCAGGTGGCGCTCAATCCGTGGCTCGTCATCGACCGCGACGGCGTGACCGTGGTCGCCGCCCGTGCCGAGATGGGACAGGGTGTATACACCACCCTGCCCGCGCTGGTCGCCGAGGAACTCGACGTCGCCTGGGACGACGTGCGCGTGATGCATGGCCCGGCCGCGCAGGCCTACTACAACGGCGCGGTGACAACCCACGCACTTCCGATCAACGACTACGAGCGGACCGGCTTCCACGAGGCGGTGATCGAAGCGATGACGGTGATGCCGAAGATGGCCGGCCTCCAGATCACCGGCGGCTCGACCTCCGCTCTCGACGCCTTCGAGAAGCTGCGCATGGCCGGCGCGACGGCGCGCGAGACGCTGAAGCTCGCGGCGGCCCAGCGGCTGGACCTTTCCCCGGACGTGCTCGAGACGCGCGACGGCCGCGTGATCGCGCCCGGCGGCATCGAGATGCCTTACGTCGAGTTGGCAGAGGCCGCCGCCGGGATCGATCCGCCGCGCCGGGTGGCGCTGCGGCCTGCCTCCGAGTGGCGCTATCTCGGGCGGGCGATGCCGCGCCTGGACATGGTGGCGAAGGCCACCGGAACCGCCGGGTTCGGCATCGACGTCCGCCTGCCGGGCATGAAGTTCGCGACCGTCCGCATGTCCCCGCGCCTCGGCGGCACGATGGAGCGCTTCGACGCGACCGAGGCCCGCGCCATGCCCGGCGTCGAGCAAGTGATCGACCTCGGCACGGGGATCGCGGTGGTGGCCTCGAACACCTGGCTCGCCTTCCGCGCGGCCGAGGCGGTGGAGATCGAATGGGGGCCCGCCCCCTATCCTGGGACAACCGACGAGATGATGGCCGCGATCCGCGCGAGCCTCGATCAGCACCCGAACTCCACGCTCCGGAACGACGGCGACGTGGACGGCATGGAGGCGGGCGGCAACGACCGGGTGATCGAGGCGGAATACACCGTCCCATTCCTCGCCCACGCGACGATGGAGCCGATGAACGCGACCGCCCTCTTCACTGGCGATGCGCTGCAGATCTGGACGGGCAGCCAGTCCCCCGGCATCGCGGAAGGGAAGGCGGCCGAGGCCATCGGGCTGGATGCGGATCGGGTCACCTGCCACGTCACCTACCTCGGCGGCGGCTTCGGACGCAGGGGCGAGACCGATTTCGCCGTCCTCGCCGCCCGCGTCGCAGCAGAGATGCCCGGCACGCCGGTGCAGGTCGCATGGTCGCGCGAAGAGGACATGCGCCACGACTTCTACCGGCCGGCGGCAGCGGCGCGGTTGCGCGGCTTCATCCGCGACGGCTTCGCCCAGGGTCTCGACGCCCGCGTGGCTGCCCCCTCGGTCACCCGGCAGTCCATGACCCGTCTCTTGGGCTTCGCGCCGCCCGGCCCGGACAAGGGGCACGTGGAGGGGATCTTCAACCAGCCCTACGCCATCCCGAACTACCGGGTGACGGGCCACCTGACGGACCTCGCGGTGCCCGTGGGCTTCTGGCGCTCGGTCGGGAACTCCTTCAACGGCTTCTTCATGGAGAGCTTCATCGACGAGATGGCGCACGCCGCCGGACGCGATCCGCTGGCCTTCCGCCTCGACCTCGCCCGGCGCGAACACGCGCCCTCGGCGGGCGTTCTGGACGCCGTGGCGGCAATGTCGGGCTGGACGGGGTCGACGCCTGCGGGAACCGGGCGCGGCGTCGCGATGACCTGGTCCTTCGGCACGCCCGTAGCGGTGGTCGTGGAGGTGAACGATCGGGACGGCGACATCTCCATCGACCGGGCGTGGATCGCCTGTGACGTGGGCACCGCGCTCGATCCCGGCATCATCCGCCAGCAGATGGAAGGCGGACTGATCTACGGCCTCTCGGCCGCCGCTTTGGAGGAGATCACCTTCGACGGCGGCGAGGTGCAGCAGTGGAACTTCCCCGACTACGACGCCCTGCGGCTGCACACCTGCCCAAGGATCGAGACGCGCATCCTCGAGACCCAAGGCCACCTCGGCGGCGTGGGCGAGCCCGCGACGCCGCCGTCCATGCCCGCGCTGGCCAACGCGGTCTACGACCTGACGGGCGAGCGTATCCGCGACCTGCCCCTGTCGCGTCGCGTCAGCTTCGTGTTCTGAGGTTCAGAACAGCGAGCCCTGGTCGGGCGGATCGTCGTCGCGCGCTTTGCGCTTCTGTGCTGGCTGCGGCGGCGCATCAGCCGGGGTGACCCCGAGGCGCCCGTCGGCGAAGCCGATTTCCAGATGCCGGTGGCGCAAGGCCTCCGCGCGGTGCTTCACCACCGTCTCCCCGTCGAAGACAACGGCATACCCGCGTCTCAGCGTCGCCTCGTAGCCGAGCGTCGCGTGCAGCCGCGAGAGCGCCGAAACCTTCTCCCGCCACCGGCGCGCATCGTCCGCAATCGCTCGGTCGACGCGCCGCGTGACCTCGGCCAGTCGGTCACGGCCCTTGGCGTGCAGGTTGCGCAGACCGGACGGCCTGAGCCCTGCCGCGACCTGCCCAAGCCTCAGCCTGCGCGCCGCGACGGAACGCTCCAGCGCCGGTTCCAGCCGCCCCGACAGGCGCTCCACCTCGCGCCGCTTGACCTGCGCGGCATGGCGCAGCGCGGGGCCCAGCTGCAGCGTGCACCTGTCGAGCCTCTGGCGCGGCGCGTCGAGCAGCGCCTCCGGCCGCGGCAGTCCGCGCGCGAGATCGCCGAGCCGCTGCCGACGGGCCTGCACCGCCTGGGCAATCGCCCGGGCCATGTAGCCGTCCTGCTGGCGTAGCCAGTTCAGAAGGTCCATCCGCACGGGCACCGCCATCTCGGCCGCTGCCGTCGGCGTGGGCGCACGCCTGTCGGCGGCGTGGTCGATCAGCGTCGTGTCGGTCTCGTGGCCCACTGCAGAGATGACGGGGATCGAACTCGCCGCCACCGCACGCACGATCTCCTCGTCGTTGAAGCCCCACAGGTCCTCGAGACTGCCGCCGCCGCGGGCCACGATGATGACATCCGGCCGCGGGATCGGGCCGCCCGGCGGCAGCCGGTCGAAACCGCGGAGGCCCCGCACCACGTCCCGCACGCAGGCCTCGCCCTGCACGGCGGCGGGCCAGATCAGCACGCGCCGCGGGAACCGGTCGCGAAGGCGGTGCAGGATGTCACGGATCACGGCGCCCGAGGGGGAGGTGACGACCCCGATCACCTCGGGCAGGAACGGCAGCGGCCGCTTGCGCGCTTCGTCGAAGAGACCTTCGGCCGCAAGCGTCTTGCGCCGCTTCTCCAGCATCGCCATGAGCGCGCCGGCGCCCGCCGGCTGCAGGTCCTCGATCACGAGCTGGTATCTCGACTGCGCGCCGAAGGTCGTGAGCCGCCCCGTGGCCACGACCTCCATCCCCTCCTCCGGCGCGTGGGACAGGCGCCCGGCGACGCCTTTCCAGATCACCGAGGCAAGCACGTTCCGGTCGTCCTTGAGATCGAGATAGACATGCCCCGAGCGCGGCTTCGACAGCCGGCCGATCTCGCCGCGCACGCGCACGCGCGAGAAGCTTCCCTCGATGGTCCGCTTCACCGCGCCCGAGATTTCCGAGACGGTGAGCTCGGGCGCGTTGTCGCGCGGGTTCTCGCCGGGTGCATCGTCGATCAGGTCGTCCATGTCCGCCACACTAGCGGGGCCGCAAGGCCGCCGGAAGGGCCTGCGGCAACCTCCGTCTTGCCGGCCGCGCGCCTCTGGTCTACGCCCCCGCCTGGGTTTCAGGGAGACGCGGCCATGAACATCCTCATCCTCGGCGGCGGTGGACGCGAACATGCGCTCGCCTGGGCGGTGCAGCAGAATCCGAAATGCGACCGGCTGATCGTGGCGCCCGGGAACGCCGGAATCGCGCAAATCGCTGAATGCTCGGATATTGATATCCTTGATCCACGGGAAATCCTGGCATTTTGCGAGGAACTTAGCATTGATTTCATAATTGTCGGGCCCGAAGCTCCACTCGCTTCCGGCGTTGTGGATATGTTGAGAAATGCAGGCTTTTCGATATTTGGGCCCACGGCCGAAGCCGCACGTCTCGAGACATCGAAGACCTTTGCCAAGGAGATTTGCGACACCGCCGGCGCCCCCACTGCGGGCTGGGCCCGCTTCACCGAAGCGGCCGCGGCACACCTCCATGTTCAGGCCACCGGCGCCCCGATCGTCGTCAAGGCCGACGGGCTCGCGGCCGGCAAGGGCGTCGTCGTCGCCATGACCCTCGAAGAAGCCCACGCCGCCATCGACGACATGCTCGGCGGCGCTTTCGGGGCGGCCGGCACCGCGATCGTGATCGAGGAGTTCATGTCGGGCGAGGAGGCGAGCCTCTTCGTCCTCTGCGACGGCGAGACGGTCCTGCCCATCGGCACCGCGCAGGACCACAAGCGCATCGGCGACGGCGACACCGGCCCCAACACCGGCGGCATGGGCGCCTATTCCCCGGCCCCGGTGATGACCGACACGGTCCTCGCGGCCGCCATGGAGCGGATCGTGAAGCCCACGGTCGCCGAGATGGCCCGCCGCGGCATTCCCTATACAGGCGTTCTCTACGCCGGGCTCATGATCGAGAACGGCTCCCCGCGCCTTGTCGAATACAATGTCCGCTTCGGCGATCCCGAAGCGCAGGTCCTGATGATGCGCCTCGGGGGCCAGGCGCTCGACCTGATGCAGGCCTGCGCCGAGGGGCGGCTCGCGGATGTGTCGGTCACATGGGCGCCCGATCACGCGATGACGGTGGTTCTGGCCGCACGGGGCTACCCGGGCAGCTACGCCGGGGGCACCGAGATCCGGGGGCTCGACCGCCTCCCCGACGACGCGTTCCACGCGATGTTCCATGCCGGTACGTCCCGCGAGGACGGCCGCTTCCTTGTCGACGGGGGCAGGGTCCTGAACGCGACCGCCCGGGGCGCCACGCTTCAGGAAGCCCGCGACCGCGCATACGCGATGGCCGGGGCCGTGGACTGGCCGGATGGCGTGTACCGGCGCGACATCGGCTGGCGCGCGCTGTCTCGTCCCTAGGCCACCCGCCTCACCCCAGCCATCGCCCGTAGTCCGACACGAGGAGACGGGCGGGGCCGGTGTCCTCCTCGATGTCGGCAAAGCGCCCGATGGGATCGCGGAACCAGTTGTCGGTCTCGTCGTCGTTGACGGTGGAGACCTCGCCGATCAGCACGTCGCCACCCTCCCCCCAGAAGGCATGCCAGTCGCCCGGCATCAACGTCACGCTTTCCCCGGGCTCCAGCAGAAGGACTTCGCCCGGCCCGAAGTCCCGCGCGATCCCGTCGCAGGACACACGCCCCCCCGCGCCTTCGTCGAAGCTGCCATCGGGTGCGGATCCGTAGAGCTCGATCGCCAGCACCGCCCCGCCCCGGTTGATGATGTCTTCGGCTTTCAGGTAGTGCCGATGCATCGGGCTCAGCTGATTCTTCCTCGATACCATGAGCTTCTCGGCATAGCACATGCCCCCGCCGCGCTGCAGGTCCGAAAGCCGCCCGTTGCGCAGAGTGAACAGGAACAGCCCCAATTCGTCATACCTGTCCTGCCCGTAATCGGTAATGTCCCAGCCGAGCCGCCCCGACACGATCCCCTCGATCTCGCCCCGCCGCGCCTGCATCTCTTCTGGGCTCCACCGCGAGAACGGCGGCAGAACGAAACCGAAGGAGCGGATGAAGGCCTCCGCCTCCGCCATGATCTCGTTGATTGCCGACCGCTTCATGCAAGCCTCCCTCCGTTCGCCCGCCCAATCTCACCAAGCGGCTTCCGGAGGCAAGATCCCCTTCTTCTTGTCCCAAGTACGGGCGCCGAAGGCGCGGCGCCGGAGGGGGCTCGACGCCCCCTCCGGCGCTTCCCCCCTCGCCGCCGCACCCTATTGCGCGGGAACGTCTCCGTATTCACCCTGCGCGGCCTCCTCGGCCTCGATCGACTCGAACAGCGCCTTGAAGTTGCCCTCGCCGAAGCCGTCGTCGCCCTTGCGCTCGATGAACTCGAAGAAGATCGGCCCGATCACGGTCTTGGAGAAGATCTGCAGGAGGATCTTGGTCTCGCCACCGTCCACGACCCCCTCCCCGTCGATCAGGATGCCGTGGCGCTTCATGCGCTCCACCGGCTCCCCGTGTCCTCTCACCCGCTCGAAGCTCAGGTCGTAATAGGTGTCGGGCGGGCCGGGCATGAACTTGACGCCGCGTTCGGCGATGGCGTCCACCGCGTCGTAGATGTTCCGCGCGCCGACCGCGATGTGCTGGATGCCCTCACCCTTGTATTTCTTGAGGTAGTTCACGATCTGGCCGGTCTCGCCCCGGTCCTCGTTGATGGGGATGCGGATTCGTCCGCAAGGAGAAGTCAGCGCGCGGGAAAAGAGGCCCGTGAACTTCCCCTCGATGTCGAAGAACCGGATCTCGCGGAAGTTGAACAGGTCCCCGTAGAAGCGGAACCAGGTGTCCATGTTCCCCTTGAAGACGTTGTGCGTGAGGTGATCGAGGTAGTAGAAGCCGACGCCCGGCGGATTGGCATCGGCCACCCATTCGAATTCCTCGTTGTAGGGCGAGGCGTCCCAGTACCGATCGGTGAAGTAGATCAGGCTGCCGCCGATCCCCCTGATCGCGGGCCAGTCGACCGTCCTGTCGGCCCCCTCGTAGGGTTCCGCCCCCTTGGCCACGGCATGCTCGAAGGCGTGCCGGGCGTCGCGCACGCGCCAGGCCATCGATGGCGCGCAGGGCCCATGTTCCTCGACGAAGCGGGCGGCGAAGCTGTCCGGCTCGGCGTTGAGGACGTAGGTGATGTCGCCCTGCTGCCAGAGCTCGACGGCCTTGCTCCTGTGGGACGCGGTGTGCGTGTAGCCCATGCGCGCGAAGAGGTCGCGCAGCACCTGCGGCTCGGGATGGGCGAACTCGACGAACTCGAAACCGTCGGTGCCGGCGGGGTTCTTCTCGGTGATCGTCGCGCGCGGGGCGTCGTGCGGGAAAGGTCCCATGGGCGTCTCCTGTGATCCTGCTCTGTCGCTTTGGACGACCGTACCGCATGACCCTTGCGCCCTGTGCGCATTCTTATGGAATGACACGTCAAAACGTGCGATGATCGCGCATCATGGCCTCGAATCTCGAGATTTCCACGCGCGTCGTCGACAACACCGACCGCCGCCTCCTCGCATTGATCCAGCAGGATGCGACGCTGACGGCGCATGCGCTCGGCGAGCGCCTGAACCTCTCCTCCAGCCAGGCGGCGCGGCGGCGGCAGCGTCTGGAGGCCGACGGCTTCGTCCGCGCCACCCGCGCCGTCCTCGACCCGCAGCGTGTCGGCCTGCGCGTTCAGGCCTTCGTGCAGGTGGTCATGGCCACCCATACCGAGGCCAACGCCCGTGACTTTGCCGCCCTGACGCAGCGCCAGCCGGAGATCGTCGGCGCCTGGACGCTGACGGGCGAGTCGGACTACCTTCTGCGGGTCTACTGCGCCGATCTCGATGCGCTGAACCGGCTGGTCCAGGGGGTTCTTCTTCCGCACCCGGCCGTCAGCCGCGTCCAGAGCCAGATCGTCATGGACCGCATCAAGCCCGACGCGCCCCTGCCCCTCTAGCCCCGTGGACTTTGCAGGCAAGGCAGGACCAGGTTCGGGGCAGGTCGGCGCAAGGCAAGTTCCATGGAAGGCGTCCTGCTTCAGGCGACAATCTACCTGACCGCGATGGCCGTGGCGGTGCCGCTGTCGGTGCTGCTGGGGCTGGGTTCGGTCCTGGGCCACGCAGGGATCGGGATCGGCCCGCCCCTCGGCCTCGTCGAAGCCGAGACGCGAACGGCGACGGTACTCGTCGTGGCCGTCGACGACACCAAGGCCGCCGTCGATCTCGAGTGTGCTCAGCGGGATGCAGCGAACCACGGCCTCGCGCAGGCCTAACTCCGATCGCGTGGGTAAGAACTACCCCCCAGAGACCCCGGCCTCGGCGAAGGTCGCCATGCCCGAATGACAGGCGAGCGCCCCCTTCAGGATCTGGATGGCAAGCGCCGCGCCCGAGCCTTCGCCGAGGCGCATCCCGAGCGACAGCAGCGGCGCCTTGCCCAGCCGCTCCAGCAGCGCGCCGTGCGCCCCCTCGGCCGACAGGTGGCCTGCCACCGCATGATCGAGCGCACCCGGATGCGCCTCGTGCAGGCAGGCGGCGGCCGCCGTGCAGATGAACCCGTCGAGAATGACCGGGATGCCGAGGCAACGGGCGCGCGCGATGGCACCGGCCATGGCGGCAAGCTCCCGCCCGCCGAGACAGCGGAGCACTTCAAGCGGATCTGACAGCGCAGTGCGGTTGGCGTCGATCCCCTGCGCGACCGCATCGGCCTTGGCAGCGAGGCCGGCGTCATCGACGCCCGTGCCACGGCCCGCCCAGTCCCGCGCCTCGCCCCCGTAAAGCGCCAGCGCCACCGCCGCGGCGGCGGTCGTGTTGCCGATGCCCATCTCGCCGGTCACGAGGAGATCTGCCTCCGGGTCTACCGCCGCCCAGCCCGTCGAGAGGGCCTGCGCGAACGCCTCCGCGTCCATCGCCGGGTTGCGCGTGAAATCAGCCGTGGGACGGTCGAGCGCGATCGGATGCACCGACAGCCGCGCCCCGGCAAGGATCGCGAGCTGGTTGATCGCCGCCCCGCCCGCGGCGAAGTTCGCCACCATCTGCGCGGTGACGTCCGCGGGGAAAGCGCTGACGCCGCGGGCGGTCACCCCGTGATTACCGGCGAAGACCAGCACCTGCGGCGTGCGGACCATGGCCCGCGCATCCCCGCGCCAGCTGCAATACCAGATCGCGAGATCCTCCAGCCGGCCCAGCGCGCCGGGCGGTTTCGTCAGCTGCGCGTCGCGCGCCCGGGCCGCCGCCTCGGACGCCGCATCGGGCAGCGGGGCCTCGAGCAGTGCGGCCCTAAGGTTCCGCGGCGTGAGGGTAAGGGTGCGCGCGTCGCTCATGTGGGGGCTGGCCTTCGCAGTGTGCCGATTCCATGCTGTCTAGCGCGATAGGAAGCACGATGGCCGTGCGGCAGAAGGGCCCACCCGATGAAGGATGCATCAGGCAGCGAGGCGAAAGCTTCAGGACGGCCATTCCACCCGGGCGATCCGGGCGCCGCGTTGATGCTGCTGACTCGCCTGCCGGTGCCGCAAGGCCTCGCTGCCGACCGCGGCGCGCGGTCGGCCTGGGCCTGGCCATTCGCAGGTGTGGTCGTGGCATTTCTCGCATGGGCTGCCGGCGCCGCGGTGTCGGCGGCGGGATTGCCCTCGGCGCTGGCTGCCGGGGCTGCCCTCGGCGCCGCCATCGCGGTGACAGGCGCGCTGCACGAGGACGGGCTCGCGGATTGTGCGGACGGTTTCTGGGGAGGCTTCACGCCCGAGCGGCGGCTGGAGATCCTGCGCGACAGCCGGGTCGGGAGCTACGGGGTCATCGCGCTGGTCATTTCGCTCGGTATTCGGTGGGCGGCGCTCGCGACCCTTTTTGCATCGGGCGGCGCACTGGTCGGGCTGCTTGCGGCGGGCGTCCTGTCACGCGCTGCCATGGCAGGCGTGATGTCCGCGCTGCCCTTCGCCCGACGCGACGGGCTCGCCGTCCACACGGGCCGGCCAGCCCGCATCACGGCTGCTGCTTCGGCGATGACGGCGCTGGCCATCGGCACGCTCGCCGTCGGGCCAGTCGTCGTTCCGGCCGCCGTTGCCGCCCTCGTCGCCGCAGCCGGAACCGCCGCCATCGCCCGGACCAAGATCGGCGGGCAGACGGGCGACGTGCTCGGCACCGCGCAGCAGGCGAGCGAGATCGCCGTCCTGCTCACCTGCGTGGCGCTTCTGGCCTAGCAGGGACCCGTACGGTAGACGGGCTCTCCGCGCGAGTTGGTGCCGGCATAGTAGGCGCACTCACCGGTCGCCCGGTTGCGCGCCACCTGCTGTCCGACCGCCGCGCCGCCAAGCGCGGTCACGACCGTCCATGCCGGGTTCGCGTCGAAGGCATCGGCAAGCAGAAGCCCGCCCGCGGCCCCCGCGGCGAGGCCGAGGTTGGCCTGGTCCTGCGAAGTCAGGTTCTGGCAGCCCGCGGTCGCAAGGGCGCCCGCGAAGACGATGGAAACGGCACGAAGTTTCATTTCGGTGATCCTCTCTTGCACATGTCGGTAAACAACCGGGCAAGTGAGGCTTCTGTTCCATGCGCGGACTGGGCGACCGCGGCATTTGAACCGCCTCCCGCATCGGAGGCCAATACGAAAGAACCCCGCGGCGATTGTCGCGCGGGGTTCCTGCGTTCCCAGGCCGAGCCCTGTTGGCCCGACACCAGCCTCAGGCTGCGCGGGCCGTCAGAACCTCGTCCACCTGCTTCTGCACGCCGGCCTCGTCCATGCCCTTCACCGCCGCCAGTTCACGCGTGAGGCGCTCGAGCGCCGCCTCGTAGAGCTGACGCTCGGAATAGGACTGCTCGCGCTGGTCGTCGGCCCGGTGAAGGTCGCGGACGACCTCGGCGATCGAGATCAGGTCGCCCGAGTTGATCTTCTGTTCGTATTCCTGCGCCCGGCGGGACCACATCGCGCGCTTGACCTTGGCCTTGCCGCGCAACGTCTCCATGGCCTTCGACACGATGTCGGGCGAGGATAGCGAGCGCATGCCCACCTCGGCCGCTTTCGCGGTCGGAACGCGCAGGGTCATCTTGTCCTTCTCGAAAGAGATGACGAAGAGTTCGAGCTTCAGGCCCGCGATCTCCTGTTCCTCGATCGAGACGATCTGGCCGACGCCATGCGCCGGGTAGACGACGTGATCGTTCGGGCTGAACTCCTGCGACTTCCGCGACTTCGACATATGCACTTCCCTTTCCCGGTCCGGCTCGGCCCCGCGCGATCGCGCCACTCAACTCAGGCGAAAAAGATGCACGCGGAAAAGCAACGCTTTCCACGACATCCGGTTTCTGCGCTGAACGGAAAGCAGGCTGGCAGACCCGCGCGATGCTTCGGACAGACAACTATGTAACGAATATATAGCACACGAATCCCCGGATTTCAAAGATTCGCGTGACAAGGGCGCCGCCCTCCGCAAGCGGAGGTCGCGCGCAGCCCCTTTCGAGCGGCCCTCCGGCCTCAGCCGCCCTCCCCGGCGGATTCCGAGAACAGGTCCATCTTGCCCGGCTTGCCGTCGTTCTCATCGGCATCCGGCAGCGGGTCCTTCTTGGTCACGATCACCGGCCACGCCTCGGAATACTTCCGGTTGAACTCCACCCATTTCTCCATGTCGGGCTCGGTGTCGGGACGAATCGCGTCAGCCGGGCACTCCGGCTCGCAGACGCCGCAGTCGATGCACTCGTCGGGATGGATCACCAGCATGTTCTCGCCCTCGTAAAAGCAGTCCACGGGGCACACTTCGACGCAATCGGTGTATTTGCACGCGATGCAGTTCTCGGTCACGACGTAGGTCATGGACACCTCGGCTGGTCGGTCTTCGGCCATTCGCTACGCGAGGCCCCGCGCGGATGCAAGGCGCGGCCCCGTGGCGGAGCGATGAACCCGCTCGGGGCCAGAGTGTAAATCTGGATTGACACTTTGCAAGGGCCTGCGGTCGTTGATCCGCGGCCGTTTCGCCGCAGGGTCAATCCAGGTCGTCGCGCAGCCCGCCAAGGTTTCGACGCGCCTTCTTCGTGGGGCGCGGGCCGACGCGGGTCCGAGGTGGAGCCTTTCCGTCGCGCGGCAGGTCCACGTCCTCGTAGAGCGCTCGCGCCTCCTGCGCAGGCCCCCGCCGCGTGGCGAGCGCGAGGATTCGCACCACGCGGACGTCACGGCCCTGCGCAAAGGTCAGGACGTCACCCGGCCCAACCGTCGCGGCCGGCTTCACGGTCTTTTGCCCGTTCACCCTGACACCGTTTACCGCAACGATCCGGGCCGCAAGGCTGCGCGTCCTGAAGAAGCGCGCCTGCCAGAGCC